>RXJP01000036.1 GCA_003963315.1 Rhodocyclaceae bacterium
GCAATGGCGCCGAATGGGTTGGCTTGGGCGCCGGCATCTGCTTCGCCCTACAGAACGTACTGATCCGCCGCATGGCCGAGCATCCGGTGGAACACAAGACGGTGACCGTGTTCGCCGGCGTGGTGGCGGCGGGTCTGGCGGTGTTCCTGCTGCGTGACGATACTTTGCCTACCGCGTTGGATGGTGTTGCCCTGACCACCCTGCTGCTGATCGGGCTGGTGCTGATGGTGGCCAATCTGGTGGTGCAGGTGGGCCTGTCGGCTTTGGCCGCCAATCGGGCCATTGTCATCCTGCTATTTGAGTTGGTGGTGGCTGCGCTTTCCTCTTGGCTGCTGGCTGGGGAAATAATGGGGCTGCGCGAATGGTTGGGGGGCGGGCTGATCGTGGCCGCCAGTCTGCTTTCCGGTCGCCTGGAAGGCCGGGGCAAGGGCGTTAATCCGGCACCATGATGGGGGAATGGGTCGCATGGCTTCCGCGTTTATAATGCGGCGCTTTGCGGCCTTTCCCTTGTTCACGGCAGCCCAAAAATCCTGAGAATCAGCATTAAATAGTAAATATAACTTACTGATTAATAAGCGTGCGTCTAACAAAACTCAAAATCGCCGGATTCAAGTCCTTTGTCGATCCCACCACGGTGCTGTTCCCTGGCCCCCTGGCCGGGGTGGTCGGCCCCAATGGCTGCGGCAAGTCGAACATCATCGATGCCGTGCGCTGGGTGCTGGGGGAATCCAAGGCTTCCGAGTTGCGCGGTGAGTCGATCCAGGACGTGATCTTCAAGGGCTCCGGCACCCGCAAAGAGGTCAGCCGCGCCAGCGTTGAACTGTTCTTCGACAACAGCCTGGGCAAGATGGGCGGCCAGTGGGGCCAGTATCTTGAAATCACGGTCAAGCGCCTGCTCGACCGGGAAGGCAATTCCAGCTACTACATCAACAACCTGCACGTTCGCCGCAAGGACGTGATCGACCTCTTCCTCGGCACCGGCCTCGGCCCCCGTTCCTACGCCATCATCGGTCAGGGCATGATTTCCCGCATCGTCGAGGCCAAGCCCGACGAGTTGCGTTTGTTCCTGGAAGAGGCCGCCGGCGTCACCAAGTACAAGGAACGCCGCAAGGAAACCGAAAACCGCCTGGAAGACGCCCGGGAAAACCTGGCCCGGGTGGAGGACATCCGCAACGAGCTGGATAACCAGATCGTCCGCCTTGACGCCCAGGCCGAAGTGGCCCGCCAGTACAAGGAATACCATGCCGACGTGAGCAAGAAGCAGCAGCTCCTTTGGCTCAAGAAACGCAACGATGCCCGCGCCGATAGCGAGCGCCTGAATGCCGCCATCAACGAGGCGGTGAACCGGATCGAGGCTGAAACCGCCCAGTTGCGGGAGATCGAAGCCAAGGTCGAGCATGCCCGGGAGGCCCATTTCGCCGCCTCCGACGCCCTGCACGGCGTCCAGGCCGAAATGTATTCGGCCAATGCCGAAGTCACCCGGCTCGAGGCCGAGATCGGCCACACCCGGGATTCGCGCCAGCGCCTGGAAAACCGCATCAACCAACTCGGAGTGGAAGACACCCACTGGCGTAACCAGAGCAGCCAACTGGCCGCCGAGGAACAGCGCTGGTCTTCCCTCAAGGAACACGCCGGCGAACGCATGATGGCCGCCCAGGCCCGCCACGAGGAAGCCGCCGAACGTTTGCCGCAACTGGAAGATGCCCTCAACCAGGTCAATGCCACCGTGGCCGAGGTGCGCCGCCAGTTGAACGAAGCGGAGCAGGGCGCCAAGCTGGCCGATGCCGACAAGGGCCACGCCGCCCGTGCCCTGGAAAACCTGACCCAACGCCGTGCCCGGCTGGAGCAGGAAAAGGCTGCCCTGGATGCCCCCGATCCGGCCCAGTTGGCCGCTTCCCAGGAAGCGGAGGCGCGGGCCGAGGAAGAACTGGTCATGGCCCAGGAGCGCCTGGCCGACCTGCAAGGCAAGCTACCCGAATTCGAAGCCGCCCTGCGCCAGGCGCGGGATCGGATGCAGCAGGCCCACCGCGAACTGACCCAGGCCAAGGCCCGACAGGATGCCCTGGCCCAGTTGCAAAAGCGCGTCGCCCAATCCGGCGAGATCGGCGAATGGCTGAAGAGCCGCGGCCTCGACCAGGCCAAGCCCCTGTGGCAGCACATCCAGGTGGATGCCGGCTGGGAAACCGCCGTGGAAGCCGTGCTGCGGGAACGCCTTTCCGCGCTTTCCGTGGATGCCGACACCGCCCAGCAGGCCCTGGCCTCGCCGCCGCCTTCCATCCTGGCCCTGGCCCTGTCGGGGCAAAGCACTGCCGCCGCCGTGGGCGATAGCCTTCGGGCCAAGGTGCGTTGCGACGATCCGCGCTGGACCGCGGTACTGGATGAGTGGTTGGATGGCGTGCAGGCAAGCGAAGCCCTGGACACCGTGCAGCCCGCCGCCGACCAGTCCTATGTGAATAAGGATGGCCACCAGCGCAGCGCCCACGGGCTGATCCTGTACGTGCCCGATGCCAAGACCCATGGCGTGATCGAACGCCAGCGGGAAATCGAGGAACTGGCCGCTGTCATCGAAGCCCGGGAAATGGAGGAGGAGTCCGCCCGGGAAGCCCAGCAGGAAGCCGAGCAGCAGGTGCAGCAGACCCAGGCCAACCTCGGCCAGGCCCGCCGCGATGAGCAGGAAGCCCGCAGCCGGGTGCATAACGCCCAGGTGGAAGCCCTCAAACTGACCCAGGCGCAAGCCCGCTACGAAGAGCGTGCAGGGCAGATCGACCGGGACATGGACGACATCCTGCGCCAGGAAGAGGCCGAACGGGCCACCCTGATGCGCGCCGACGAAGGCTCGGGCCGTTGGCTGGAGCAATTGGACGCCATCCGCGAACGGCTGGAAGCCGCCCATCACCAGCACCGGGACGCCGATGTGGCCCTGCGCGAAGCCCGGGCCATGGAGCAGCAACTCTCTAGGGAAGCCCAGGAAGCCGGCTTCTCCGAACGGGAATGCCTGTCCAAGCTGGAAGACAATGCCCGCGCCATGGAAACCGCCCGCAGCCAGTTGGAGCGGGTGGTGAGCGAAATGGAAGCGGCCCGGGAAGAACTGGCCGCCATCAGCGACGACATCCTGCTGGAACAATTGCAGGCCGCCCTCAACACCAAGCAGGAGCGGGAAGGCCAACTGGCCCAACAGCGCAATATCCTGGAAGAGGCTGCTGCCGCCCTGCGCGGCATGGACGAAACCCGGCTCAAGCTGGAGCAAAGTCTCACGCCCCTGCGGGAAAAGATCAACGACCTGCGCCTCAAGCAGCAGGCCGCCCAGCTCAACGAGGAGCAGTACCAACAGCGCCTGGTGGAAGACAACGCCGACGAGGCCGCCCTGGTGGCGGATCTGGTGCCCGGCCTGAAGGAATCGGTATTGCAAGGGGAAATCACCCGCCTCAACAACCAAATCGAGGCCCTGGGCCCGGTGAACCTGGCGGCCCTGGAAGAACTTACGTCGGCCAAGGAACGCAAGGGCTACCTGGACGACCAGTCAGCCGACCTCAACGAAGCCATCAACACCCTGGAAGACGCCATCCGCCGCATCGATCGGGAAACCCGCGAGCAGTTGCAGGAAACCTACGACACGGTGAACCGGCACTTCGGCACCCTGTTCCCCGACCTGTTCGGCGGCGGCGAAGCGAAGCTGATCCTCACTGGTGACGAAATCCTCGATGCCGGCATCCAGATCATGGCCCAACCGCCGGGCAAGAAGAACTCCACCATCCACCTGCTTTCCGGCGGGGAGAAGGCGCTGACCGCCATCGCCCTGGTGTTCGCCATGTTCAAGCTGAACCCGGCCCCGTTCTGCATGCTGGACGAAGTGGACGCGCCCCTGGACGACTCCAACACCGAGCGTTTCGCCGGCATGGTGAAGCGCATGTCCACCGAGACCCAATTCATCTTCATCTCCCACAACAAGATCGCCATGGAAATGGCGACCCAGTTGATTGGCGTCACCATGCAGGAAAAGGGCGTCTCCCGGGTGGTGGAAGTGGATATGGAGGAAGCGCTGCGCATGGCGGAAGAGCAGGCGGCCTGAGGTACACCGCCGCGGTGTTCGAGGAATCGAAATAGGGGCTGTTTAGCCCTGAGCTTTTGACTGAAACAGCCGCCAAATCATCGAAAATGGGCAATGTCCGCCGGTAACTTGCAGGCGGACTTTCCCGAGGTTTGAACCATGGTTCTCAGCGAATTTCATCTGACCCTGATCGCCGCCGGCGCCGGCGCGGTGGCGATGGTCTGGATCTACAACCTGTTGCAGGAGCGCAAGCATCGCAAGGCGGCGGAAAAGGTGTTCCGTGGCAGCCAGCCGGATGTGTTGCTGGATCGCGAACAGGCGGAAGAGGATGGGGATGACATTCCGCCACCCGGGGAGCAAGTGCGGATGGAGCCCCAGTTCAATGACGAGCCCCGCCAACAAGAACGCATCGAGCCTGTCCTGGGCGAAGAAGAAAACGCGCCCGCGCCGAAAAACATTCCCGTGATCGAAGCGCCGGAACTGGAAGAAATTTCCGAGCCGGATTTCGCTGCCGCGCCTCCGGCCATCGTGCAGTCGGCCATGCCCGCGACCCATGGCTCACGCCGCAGCGAACCGGATGAGGCCATGGCCGACCCGGTGATGGAGTTGGCCGTGGCGGTGGGCTTCGACCAGCCCAGCGCCCTCACCGCCTTCTGGCAGAGCCTGCTCCATCTCCCCGCCCGCGTGGCCCATCATCTGCGCTGCATCGGTCATCGCCAGGGCCGCTGGCAGGAAATCACCGGTCCCGACGAATTGGCCTACGACGAAATCCAACTGCTGGTGCAACTGGCCGATCGCCAGGGGCCCATGACCGAAGCCGATCTGGTGCCCTTCATCCAAGCTGTGGAAAAGGCCGCCGCCAGCACCCGGGGCAAGGTGAATGTGGCCCCCGTGCCCGACGTGCTGCTCCATGCCCGTTCCCTGGACGAGTTCTGCGCCAGCGTGGACATCCAGATGGCGGTGCACGTGGTCAGCCGCAGCGGCGGCGAGTTCCCCGGCACCAAGCTGCGCGCCCTGCTGGAAGCCGGCGGTTTCCGTTTGCGCAAGGACGGCCTATTCCATCTGGCGGATGACGCCGGCAACACCTTGCTTTCCCTGTCGAATTTCGGTGCCACGCCCTTCGTCGCCGACGAGCTGCGCACCCTGCAAACCCAGGGCGTCACCTTCTGGCTGGATGTGCCCCGGGTAGCGAAGGGCTCCCATGTCTTCGACCGCCTGGTCACCACGGCGCGGCAATTGGCCGATGCGGTGGATGGCGTGCTGGTGGATGACCAACGCCGTCCCCTGGCCGACAATGTGCTGGCCAGCATCCGCAGCAAGATCGACGAGATCCAGAAATCCATGGCCCAGAGCCAGATGCCCGCCGGCGGCCGCCGCGCCCTGCGGCTGTTCCGCTGAGAGAGGCCTTGGCAGCCCCGGCTGAACGCGCCCGGCAGTTGCGCGAGGACCTCGAGAGGCACAACCACGCCTACTACGTGCTCGACGCACCGACGGTGCCCGATGCCGAATACGACCGCCTGTTCCGCGAGCTGCAAGCCCTGGAGGCGGAACATCCCGAACTGAGAACCCCGGATTCGCTCACCCTGCGTGTGGGCGGCAAGCCTTTGCCGGAATTCGGCCAGGTGCGCCATGCGGTGCCCATGCTTTCCATCCGCACCGAAACGGATACGGAAGCCACGGGCGCCCAAGCCTTCGACAGCCGGGTGCGGCGCGAGCTGGGGCTGACGGAAGCCGATCCCGCCGTGGAGTACGCCGCCGAACTCAAATTCGACGGACTAGCCATGAGCCTGCGTTATGAACACGGCGTGCTGGTCCAGGCCGCCACCCGGGGTGACGGCGCGGTGGGGGAGGATGTGACCCAGAACATCCGCACCATCCGCGCCATCCCCCTGCGCCTCAGGGGCGTGGATGCGCCGGTGCTGGAGGTGCGCGGCGAGGTGTACATGCGCCGCGACGACTTCGACAAACTCAACGAGCGCCAGCGGGAGCTGGGGGAGAAGACCTTCGTCAATCCCCGCAATGCCGCCGCCGGCGCCGTGCGCCAGCTCGACCCGGCCATCGCGGCCAAGCGGCCCCTGAGTTTTTTCGCCTACGGCTTGGGCGAGGTGCGGGGTTGGCCCTTGCCGGCTACCCATGGTGCAACGCTGGACGCCTTTGTCGCCATGGGCTTGCCGGTGTGCGACGTACGTACCGTGGCCGCGGGTGCGGCCGGGCTGGTGGCCTTCCATCAGGATGTGGCGATCCGTCGTGACACCTTGCCCTTCGACATTGACGGCGTGGTGTACAAGGTCAACGACTACGTTTTGCAGGAACGCCTTGGTTTTGTCACCCGCGAACCCCGCTGGGCGGTGGCCCACAAGTATCCGGCCCAGGAGATGCTGACCACGGTGGAGGCCATCGAAGTGCAGGTGGGCCGCACCGGCGCCATCACCCCCGTGGCGAGGCTCAAGCCCGTCTTTGTCGGCGGCGTCACGGTGACCAATGCCACCCTGCACAACTTCGAGGAAGTGGAGCGCAAGGATGTGCGGGTAGGGGACACGGTGATCGTGCGCCGGGCCGGCGATGTGATCCCGGAAGTGGTGGCCATCATCGCCGACAAGCGCCCCATGAAGGCCGTCGGCCACGACCTGTTCGCCCAGGAGCCGGAATATCCGCCGGTGACGATGCCCAGCCATTGCCCGGAATGCAATTCCGCCATCGAAAAACCGGAAGGCGAGGCCATCGCCCGTTGCACCGGCGGACTGTTCTGTCCCGCCCAGCGCAAACAGGCCCTATGGCATTTCGCCTCCCGCCGCGCCATGGATGTGGACGGCCTGGGGGACAAGCTGGTGGACCAACTGGTGGATGCGGAATTGCTCCATACCGCTGCCGACCTGTATCACCTCACTCTGGAACAAGTGGCCAATCTGGAGCGCATGGCGGAAAAATCGGCGCAAAACCTGTTGGACGCCATTGAAAAAAGCAAGCAGACCACCCTGCCGCGGTTCATCTACGCCCTGGGCATCCGCAATGTGGGCGAGGCCACGGCCAAGGACCTGGCCCGCCACTTCGGCAATCTGGATGCCCTGATGGCGGCCAGTGAAGAGCAGTTGCAGCAGGTACCCGACGTGGGGCCGGTAGTGGCTGCCTCCCTGGCCCATTTCTTCGCCCAGCCCCACAACCGCGATGTCATCGCGGCCCTGCGTAAGGCTGGTGTGTCCTGGGCGGAAGGCGAGGCATCGGCGGCGGTCAGCTCGGCCCTGGCCGGGAAAACCTTCGTGCTCACGGGTACACTGCCCAGCCTGAGCCGGGACGAAGCCAAGGACCTGATTGAAGCCAAGGGCGGCAAGGTGGCCGGTTCCGTCTCGAAGAAGACCCATTACGTGGTGGCCGGCGAGGAAGCCGGCTCCAAACTGGAAAAGGCCTTGGCACTGGGTGTGCCGGTCATTGATGAATCCCAATTGAAAGCACTGCTGGAATCATGAAAAAAGTCACCAAAGCTGTTTTCCCCGTGGCGGGCATGGGCACCCGCTTCCTGCCCGCCACCAAGGCCAGCCCCAAGGAAATGCTGCCGGTGGTGGACAAGCCCCTGATCCAGTACGCGGTGGAAGAGGCGGTGGCGGCGGGCATCACCGACATGATCTTCGTCACCGGCCGCAGCAAACGGGCCATCGAGGACCATTTCGACAAGGCCTACGAATTGGAAAGCGAGCTGGAGCGGCGCGGCAAGGCGGAAATGCTGGAGTTCGTCCGCAACATGATCCCCAAGGACATCAACTGCATCTACATCCGCCAG
>RXJP01000020.1 GCA_003963315.1 Rhodocyclaceae bacterium
AGGGGGGAGGCCGGGAGGGGTTCCGGTTTTCCCTTCGCTTCCACGTCGGTCGCTTCGGCGCACGCGTGATGAACCTCCACCCAGGACACGGCGCACCGCAATCGCCTAGAATCCGGCCAATTCAATTGCCCGGAAATCCATCGTGAATCCTGTCGCCTTCCTCGCCATTGGCGCCGGCGCAGCCCTGTGGGCTTGGCTGCGCTGGGGCCTTGGTCTGCTGCTCAATCCGCTCTTTCCCACGGTGCCCATGGGCACCCTCGCCGCCAATCTGCTGGGGGGCTATCTGGTGGGTGCGGCCGTCACGGTATTCCATATCAACGTGGACCTATCGCCCGAGCTGCGCCTGCTCATCATCACCGGATTCCTCGGCGGCCTGACCACCTTCTCCACCTTTTCCGCCGAAGTGGTGGCCCTGATCCAGCGCGCCGAATATCTCTGGGCTTTCGCCGCTGCCTCCCTGCACCTGGGTGGCTCCCTGGCCATGACGCTCCTGGGCATCTGGACTGTGCAACGCCTGGCGGCCTGACCATTCAACGCGGAAGACAAATATCGTGCCCCAATCCTTTTTCCGTTTTCTCCTGGCGCTGTTTCTCGGAGGCTTTTTTTACTCGGCATGCGCCGCGGACAAAACGCAGCCTCCCATCGGTATCGTGATCATGCACGGCAAGGGCGGCTCACCCGCCAAGTTCGTGGCCGGTCTGGCGGCGCAGTTGGAGCGGCAGGGCCTGCTGGTGGCCAACATCGAAATGCCCTGGTCCGGTCGTCGCGACTACGATGTGGATGTCGCCGCGGCAGATGGCGAGGTGGAAGCGGCGCTGGAAGGATTGCGAGGCAAGGGCGCGCAACGCTTGTTTGTCGCTGGCCATAGCCAGGGCGGGCTATTCGCCCTGCATTTCGGCGGCGGCAAGTCCCTGGATGGCGTGATTGCCATCGCCCCGGGCGGCAATCCGGCCGGCCCGGCCTTCCGGGAAAAACTGGGGCCGTTCCTGAACCAAGCCCAGGCACTGGTGGCGGAAGGCAAGGGAGACGAAAAAGTACGGCTGGCCGACTATGAAGGATCGCGGGGTGTCTATCCCGTGGTGGTCGCGCCCAAGATCTATCTTTCCTGGTTCGAGCCCGAGGGCGCGTTGCATGAACTCGCTGCCGTGAGGCACATGAACCCAGCAACCCCGGTACTCTTCATCACGCCGACCCGGGATTACGCTGCGCTGTTGAACGTCAAGCAGCAGATGTTCGACGCCCTGCCCAAGAATCCGCTGACCAAACTCTACGAGCCCGATAGCTCCCACATCGAGGCCCCTTCGGCGTCTGTTGAGGCGATCGTGGCCTGGATCGGCGCTGTTATTGCTGCCCCCAAGGGCACGCAATAACAGACGACTAAAACCCGTAAGGCGAATACAACCAGTCCTTGATGACGGCGATGTCCCGTTCAGGGAGATAGGAAAACCCGGCCTGCATGTCATCGATCACGGCCACCGCCACGGCGTGGGGCACGGCCTTGGTGGTGAGCATGTGGAAGAACCAGGCCATGGGGTAGCCGATCTGCTTGTCGAAGCGTTGCAGGGCTTCGGCGAGGGCCAGGCCCTGGGTGCCGTAAGTCAGCTCGAAACGGGGTGGCGCGCCGTTGAGGGCGGCGGCGGGGGTGGCCTGGAGGATGGTCTGGTGATAGCGGTCCAGGTGCTCCCGCACGGCCAGCACCCAGTGGTTGCAGAACACGGCGGCGCGGCCCGCGCTGCTTTTTTCCCAGGCGTCGATGAAGCGGTGCACCGGCTGCGGGTCGGGTTTCTGTTCGCCCATGCGGCCGACGAAATCGGTGATGTCGGTGACCCGGCGCAGGGCGTAGAAGGGAATGCCCAGGGGAGTGGACGCACCGTTGTCACCCGAGCGCGGGTCCACCAGCTCGTCGAGGCTGGCGGGGGGATTGTCGTCGGTGAACAGGGGATGGGAAATGACTTCCTGGAGCTCTTCCACTTCCACCTGGATGAAGTCGGTGGGGGCATCGCCGGTGGTGGCCACCAGATAGTGGGTCTTGCCGGTGAGATGGGTGCTGCTCAAGCCGGCATCGGCATAGTGATCGTGGAGGGCGCCAAAATCGTCGTTGTGGTTGGCCAGCTCGGCTTCGGCCCAGGCTTCCAGGTCTTCAGCGATACGGTCGCCTTGGGCATTGACGACGCCCCCCAGCCGATACCAGCCGCCCCGCGCCAGCACGTCGCGGAAGCTGAGGCCGGAAGCCAAATCGCCGGCGCTGCGGGCCAGGGCGCCGCAACCGGCGGCCACGGGGGATTTGACGCAAAGTTCGGCCAGGCCGCGGGAGAGCTCGTTGAGTTTTTCAGTGGTGAGATGGGCGTTCATGGTGTCTCCGCTTCGGCGAGGCGCTGCCAGGCCAGGTGGCGTACATCGGGTTCAGGGTCTTGCAGGGCGATACGCACGGAATCCCGCGGGGCGTTCTGCACGGCTGCGAGGCGTACCAGCCAATCGGGGTCTTCCAGCAGCACCACCACGTCTTCGGGTAGGCAGCGTTCGGCGACGATACGGCGGACTTCCGGCTCCGGGTCGTTCAGCATGCGCGCCAGGGCGAAGGCGGGCAGGCGTTGGGCCACGGTCTTGCGCACTTCCCGCTCCGGGTCGTTGGCCATCTTGGGCAGCTTGCCGTGGGACATGCGTCGCGCCACCACCACCCGCACCATGTAGTCGGGGTCCGACGCCATGGGCAATAGTAGTTCGGGGGCGATGCGCTGGGCCACGGTGATGCGCACTTCCCGATCCGGGTCCTTGCTCATGGTCTTGAGCTCGGTGGGGGGCAAGCGCATCACCACCGCACGGCGCACCACTTCGTCGCTGTCGTGTTGCAGCGGCAGGATGGCGTCCACCGGGGCGTAGCGCACGGCGATGGCGCGGCGCTCCCAGAAGCCGTCCTTCAGATAGCGCTCGGCCTGGTCGGGATTGGCCCGCAGGAAGCGGTCGATCTGGCGGCCGCTGTGGGCGCGCACGCAGGCATCGCCGGGTTCGCAGCGTTTGGCTTCGAGCAGTCCCGTGTGGGGGCAGTTGGCGCACAGGCCGTGCTGGCCGAGGCCGGGGACGGGATCACGCATCGTCACCGATCAGGCCCACCACAATACCGCTGGCCGCTTCGGCTTCGCCGGTGAATTTGACGCAGTGTTCGCCGGTGTCCATGTAGTAGAGGTGGCACACGGTGTTTTCCGCCACGGGTTTCACCCGGGGAGGAATGTGCTCGTCGCTGCACACCACCACCTTGAGGCCGGGGAACTGGCCACGCAGGGTCTGGGTGACGCCGTTCTCGTCGGCGAGGGAAGGTAGGGCGGCCACGGCATCGGCCACCTGGGAGAGCAGGGCGGCTTCGATCATGCTTCTTCCTCCTCTTCGCCCATTTCCGCGAAGCGGGCCAGGGAGCTGGCTTCAACACCCATGATCTTGGCCAGCCAGGGCGGCGGTGCGAGCAGGGTGGTCTGCAATTGGGCCAGGGTATCCCGGGCCGGGGCGACCTTGGGGATCTTCACCGGATGCACGCCGGCGCGCACCACCTTGGCAGCGGCCGGGCCGCCGATGGATTGCACGTACACCACCTGGCAATCCTGGATGATCTCCGAACGCGCCACGTTGCGATCTTCCGCCTCGTCGGCGCCGGCGGTGGGCCGCACGCCGATCAGGCGGATTTCCGTGGGCGACACCTGATACACCAGGAAGCGTTCGCAGGAGCCGAAGTGGCCGTCCAGCTTCTCATCGGTATTGGAGGCCACGGCAACGCGGATGGAGCCGGGCATGTCGCCTTCGCTGAAGGCGTCGAGGGGCAGCGTAGTTTCGCCGGCGACCCCTTCGCCCCAGAGCAGGCGCACGGCTTCCTTGATCTGTTCGGTGTCATAGTCGGGCTGTACCACTTCATCGCCCTGGATCATGGCCTTGAGCTCGGCCACGGTGATTTTGGCCAGGGCCGCTTCCGTCAGGGGCAGGCCGTATTTGTCGGCCAGGGCAGCGGCCAGTGCACGGGATTCAATGCCGGGCAGCGCACGGGCCGCAAGGCCGATGCGCAGCGCGACTTCACGGGTGATGGGGGACGACATGGCGTTCTCCTGATGGACGGATCGTGCAGAAGGCTCCCTCCCTTGATAAGCCTGTCCTGAGCTTGGTCGAAGGAGGGAGGGACGGGGAGGGGTGGCTACGGTTCAAACGAATATTGCCATTCGCGAAAACCGTAACCCCCCCCCGCCCCCCTTGTCAGGGGGGAGTCGGCGCTTCGTATTACCGCTTTCCCTTGATCAGATAAACACGATGCAGCTATCGCCAGCCGGGCAGGCGGCGAGACACTGGGGCTCGTCGAATTCGCCTTCGCACTCGGTGCAGGTGTCGGCGTTGATCTTGAAGATGCCGCCCTTGTCGGTGATGGACTTGGTGGGGCACACGGGCTTGCAGTCGCCGCAGGAGGTGCATTCGGCTTGCACGATCTTCATTGCCATGATGGATTCCTTTCGTTCGTAACCTGGGATTGCCTGTTCCGCATCATTCCGCTGCGTCGAGCCGTTTGGCGCGCAGGGAAATGGGCAGTCGGGCGGGAGCAGACTGGGGCTCGATGTAATAGCTGCCGCCGTTGTTCAGCTTGATTTCGCCGCCCCATTTTTCCGGGGTGTCGAACTCCATCGAGGTGATGGTGTCCTCCAGGTCCCGCTTGGGGAGATAGAAAACGTAGCTGCCGGCAGCGTCCTTGCGAATCATGATGTTGGCCATGGGGGGCCTCCGTTCTATAACTTCGATGGATCCAAGGCCGCGAGCCCTGCCCGCATCCTCCGTTGGAAGGAGCGGGCAAGGTCGCGCTGGCTTGATTAGCGAACCAAGTCGAAGTTGTAGTCGGTGGTGCCCATACCCATGGTCTCTTGATCAAGACGCTCAAGAACCGCATTGACCAGGGTGGTCACAACTTGCATGGTGCCTTCGTAACCGAGGGTCGTCTGGCGATGCAGGTGGTGACGGTCGAACAGGGGGAAGCCGAGGCGGATCAGGGGCACTTCGAATTCCTTGCCCTTGAACACGGTGTCGCGCTGGATGTACTTGCCGTAGCTGTTGCCGATCAGGAAATCGGGCTTGTCGGTGAAGCACAGGCTGCGCAGGTGCCACAGATCGTTGCCGAAGTAGACCTTGCCGTTGCTGCCGAAGGGGCTGTCCGCCAGCATTTTTTCCATGGCCTTGGCCCAACGCTTGCCGCCGTTGTGGCTGAGGATATGGGTCGGTTCGGCACCCACTTCCAACAGGATCTTGGTCAGGCCCATGACGAAGTCGGGGTCACCGTAAAGCGCGAACTTCTTGCCGTGCAGCCAGGCGTGGGAATCGGAAACCAAGTCACAGCAACGACCGCGTTCCAGTTCCAGGGAAGCGGGGATCGGCTTGCCGGTGATTTCGGAAACCTTCATCAGGAATTCGTCGGTCCATTCAACGCCCATGGGGATGTTGAGCTTGGGCACGTCGTGATTCCAGGTGTTTTCCACGAACTTCTTGGTTTTTTCCAACTGCCAGGGTTGCAGCAGGATGGTGTTGAAGGCGTTGGGTGCATCCTTCATTTCATCTTGCGTGGTGCCGCCGGCATACATGCGGAACTCGCCATCGGCGGGCGTATCCAGCACTTCGGTGGGATCGGACAACAGAACATTGTCGACGCCCATCTCGCCCAACATGCGCTTGATGACGCGGAAGTTGCCCAGGTAGGTTTCAAACCCGGGAACCAGGTTCAGCTTGCCGTTGCTGCCGGGCTTCTTGCCTTCCATGGCATTCAGCGTGAAGTAGCGGGCAATGCCTTCGAACATGTTGTCCCAACCGGTGACGTGGGAACCCACGAAGGAAGGGGTATGCGCGAAGGGGACCGGGAATTCCTGGGGAATGTGGCCAGCCTTCTTGGTGTTGTTGATGAAGGCGTTCAAGTCGTCGCCGATCACTTCCGCCATGCAGGTGGTGGAGACGGCGATCATGTCGGGCTTGTAGATCGCCTTGCAGTTCTCCAAACCGTCGAACATGTTCTTCTGGCCGCCGAACACCGCGGCGTCTTCCGTCATGGAGTCGGACACGCAGGAGATGGGCTCCTTGAAGTGGCGGTTGAAGTAGGTGCGGAAGTAGGCCACGCAGCCTTGGGAGCCATGCACATAGGGCATGGTCTTTTCAAAGCCCAGGGCGCAGAGCACGGCGCCGAGGGGCTGGCAGGCCTTGGCGGGGTCCACCGTCAGGGCTTCGCGCTTGAAGTTGAGATCCTGGTATTCCTTGGTGGTGGACCAGAGGAAGGTTTCCTTGATCTTGGCTTCGTCATGGCGCTCCTCGAACATGTCCTGCTTGTTCTTGATGGAGGCTTTGTAGTCGTCGTCCCGGAACAGGGGATAGCACGGCTTGATATCGTCTACGGCTTGCATCTTTATCTCCTTAGCCCGGCCATCTCATGTGTGGACGCGGGCACAAGTTGAAAATCAGGGGTGGCGGATCCGGCTTTGGACGGACCCGCCGGTCCGGTATTACGCTGCCTTCTGTGCAACCACTTCTTCAGGCTTCTTCTTCCAGGGCGGAACAAGGTTCTTGAAGGTGGGGCTGGAGATGGCGATGTCCATATCGCGGGCGAAGATGGCGAAGCCGTCGTAGCCGTGATAGGGGCCGGAGTAATCCCAGGAGTGCATCTGGCGCAGGGGGATACCCATTTTCTGGAACACGTACTTTTCCTTGATGCCGGAACCCACCAGGTCGGGCTGGATGCGCTTGACGAACTCTTCCAGCTCGAAGCCGGTGACGTCGTCGTAGAGCAGGGTGGCGTCGCCCATTTCCTTGATGGTGCGGTCGTAGTCGTCGCCGTGGGCGAATTCATAGCCGGTGCCGACCACTTCCATGCCCAGGTCTTCATAGGCGCCGATCACGTGACGGGGACGCAGACCGCCCACGTAGAGCATGACCTTCTTGCCTTGCAGGCGGGGCTTGTACTTGTCGATGACGGCCTGCATCATGGGCTGGTACTTGGCGATGACGCGCTCGGCGCCTTCCTTGATCTTGTCATCGAAGAAATTGGCGATGTTGCGCAGGGCCTCGGCGATCTTGGTGGGGCCGAAGAAGTTGTATTCCATGTAGGGAATGCCGTACTTCTCTTCCATGTGCCGGCTGATGTAGTTCATGGAACGGTAGCAGTGCAGCAGGTTCAGCTTGGCCTTGGGGGTGTTCTCCATTTCAGCCAGGGTGCCGTCGCCGGACCACTGGGCGATCACGCGCAGGCCCATTTCCTCGAGCAGGATGCGGGAAGCCCAGGCGTCGCCGCCAATGTTGTAGTCGCCGATGATGGTGACATCGTAGGGGGTGGCCACGAACTCGGTGGAACCGTCGCGGTTGCCCAGCACCCAGTCGCGCACGGCGTCGTTGGCGATGTGGTGGCCCAGGGACTGGGACACGCCGCGGAAGCCTTCGCAACGGACGGGAACCACGGGCTTGTTGATTTCCTTGGCGCCCTTCTTGGACACGGCTTCGATGTCGTCGCCGATCAGGCCGATGGGGCATTCGGATTGGACGGAGATGCCCTTGTGCAGGGGGAACAGTTGTTCCACTTCATTGATCAGCTTGGCCAACTTCTTGTCGCCGCCGAACACGATGTCCTTTTCCTGGAAATCGGAAGTGAAGTTCATGGTGCCGAAGGTGTTGATGCCGGTGACGCCCACGTAGTAGTTACGACGACCGGCGC
>RXJP01000114.1 GCA_003963315.1 Rhodocyclaceae bacterium
CTACAGATAATCGGGTAGTAGGTGCGGTGAACTATCTTTTACCAATCACGGAGAACAATCGGGTGTTATTAATGCAGCCTAGAGAATAGAGACCTCCAGCTATCCAAGTCCCTGATGACGGGAATTCGGCCATTGCAGACCTTGGGACTCTTGCCAGACTCGGGTGGCAATGCGGAGGACACCTGTCGTTCAGCCGGAATTCATGTTAAATGGCAGCATCTTGATCTAGGGAACGCTAACTGCCGCCCCAAAGCGGAATAGCGGCTGAAGAGAAGGCAGACGTTAGGACCGTAGAGGTGAGCGGCCTATGCGGCTTTTCGTGCAGCTCCGCTCGACTGCCGGGATGGGGGTCATATGCCCAGCTACTCGAACTGTGCGTGGATACGACAAGGCCATTCTTTGAACTTACCCTCGTATTTTTCAAAGACCTTCTTGATGGACGGGTAGTGCCATGCGAGAAATTTCCCCTTCTTTTCGAGGCCATCAACATCGTTTAGCCACTTGTGCATTTCAGACATTAGTTGGCCGATCTCGAACCATACGATTCTGGCCTCTACTGCCCCAGAGAGAATTTCATAACAGATAATTTCAAAACTCTCCGCCATACGTTGAATTGCGTCGTCGTCCTCGCTTCCCTCAGACCACATCACGTCCAACGGTACAGTACGACCATCACGACTTATGAAATGCCCAGGAGGTGCAGACGCCGGCTCGCAGGTTCCGACAAACAGCTCCTTCCAATGATCAAGGTCATTTTCTCGAAGTGATTCTTTGAACAAGGCTAGCAGCTTCAATGAATTTTCAAGGCGGCGCTGCCTTTGATTTTGGAAGTAGGCGGATAGCGCAATCGTTCCACCTATCACGACAAAGGCAAACTGAAGCCACTCCCTAATTTCGGTAAATGATGGGCTCATGTCTATGACAAAATCGTTCAAGGTCAGGGGCGCTGCGCGACACTTTATCGCGCAGCGTCCCCTGCACCGCAGGGTTAGACGTCCTATCGAACCGACCGAAGCAGATTCGGTATTTCATCGTAGTCATCTACCCATATAACGTTGATACCAAGCGCATTGGCATCTTGTTCTTCTAATAGCCTCGCAAGGTCATCTAGTACATCGTCTTTAGTCCCGAAGCGTGGGCGCTTTTTTAGAATGTAGTGGCTTAACGTCTTGTCGGGATTCTTCCGCCAAGCTACATCAAGCAGTCTCCTTAGATTGGGGTCCGTAAGGCTCACCCCGACAAAAAGGCAAGTGTTTTGCGTAAGCTTATTTAGTTGGATGAGGTTCGACCAACTGAACGGATCAATGAATTGACTGTGGTAGGCGTCTTCGCTGAAAACAATGTCGGTTTCATCCGGAATCTTCCCGATTCTGGGCAGGTATCCATGTACGTGATACACCGGGAGCTCGTTGGGGTCATGCTTAATTGCTTCTGTGTAAATTGCTCGATTGAGGATCGTAGCAGTCGTAAGGTTCTCTTCGATAAGGCCGTCAAAATTGAACGTGACTATCGAGTCAAGTGGCTTACCGTCACGCTGAGGTCGCGATAAGTCGACGATTGCGTCAATCAAATCACATGTCGTTGGCTTAGCCGAGTACAGAGCATCACGGACCTCTTTCCCGAAGTCTTTCCCTAAATTGTTCTTGAGGTACTTGCCAAGAATGAGAGACGAGGCACCATGGCGGTTGTTGAATTCCTCAGCGGCATTGTTTCCGGGGTTGAGCGAATGATCCTTGGATAACCGTTCAATCATTGACTCTAGGAGTCGGAGCAACAGTTGATTCCAAACAGGAATCCCGGCGCCGACTGACACCCCCGCACCACAAACCAGAGTGAGCCGCCCAGATTTTAGGGCACCGCCAAGGGCGGCGACTTGGCCGGCAAGGCTATCCGTCCGTTGCTCGGTACTTCGCCGCGGGGTGTCTGCTTCCTTGCGCTGAACAATTTCGAGTGAATGAACTAACTTGTCGAGTCCTCCCGCAAGGTCTCGCGAAAGATCGAGGTAGAGGTAGTTCGAGAGATAGCTTGGGACAGCACTGTCGTCCAGGAGAACAGGAATGATCTTCGGTTCGCGTTTTGATAACTCGCTAAGGGCAAGAGACGAGAACTCCTGAAGCATCCATTTAGATCGAAGAGCATTCGCGCTGACAACAACCAGTATCGCCTCAGCCGAGCCGATCCCTTCGTGAATTTTCCGGGAGATATTGTCGCCCGGCCTTAGCTTGAGGTGATCAATCCACACCTCATGCCCAGCCTGTTTCAGTCGAGCTGTGATCAGATCAACTGTCGGCTTATCTTGGTGGCTATAGCTGATGAATATGCGCATGGGAATGGACGTCTAACGGTGTTTACACGGACAATGGGGTCCGTATAACAATTGAAATTGATGACACCCGGACCGCCGTTCTTTGTTCGTTAATTTCAGTTACTTGAAATTCTGGCTGTCAGTATAACAACCCCAATATGCCGGACGACTGTGGATAACTATTTTGGATCGAAAAGGAAGTAGCGAGCATCCGCTTTTGACCTGTGAACTGAAGGGCCGCATCTGGCCGATAGCACGTATTCCCATCCGATAACCGATAGCTGTCGTTGGTTTTTGGGGTAGCAGCTACGAGGAAGCTACCCTGTCAGGCTCTTCCCGGCCATAAGCGGGCCCACGAGATTGGGCCCGAAAGCGGCCATCTATGCTTATCTGTGCTCTCGTGAAACGCATCCACAGTCCTCCGTCATATTGGAGTTATTATGCTGATAGCAAAAAACCAAGTGGCTGAATTCTATGGACTTAGATCGGCATCCCCGGCGTCATCAATATCATCTGTTATACGAGCCTCAGTGTCCGTATAAACACTGTTGGGCGTCATGAGCACATTTCCTGCTGCCTTTGCCAAAGCCGAGCGAAAAGCCATGCTTTTCTTAGTCGCCGAGCACGGGTTCCATTCACAGGAACATGATGCTGTCGAAACTGTCGGCACTCAGGCGGTTTTCGCTTCAGTTGCCTATGTTGAGACTCGACCGATTTCACAGTCGCACGAGCGCTTTGTACAATTGAGCATGACTCCGCTGCGACTAGAACTCGATCTCGACATCGGCTTCGGTCGAGAAAAGACGCAATTTTTCACAATCGACGCCCCCCCCCCCCGCTGAAGTCAGCAGCGGAGAAACCGGCTTTGGTGGCGAAGTTGAAAGCGAAAGTGGGGACGCAGGTAGCTGTCGCTGCTGGCTAGGTTGCTTGCCTTGACCTCTTCCCAGTTTCGGCTGGGGAGAGGTTCAAGGAAGGCGGGATTATTTTTTTGTGGTGACGGGGGGGGTGGTGCTTAGGCCGGTTCGGACTCTGCCTGGGAGAGATGGGTGCGGATACGATCAAGGCCGTGTTGGATGTCGGCGGTGAGTTTGTCAGTTTCGGGGGAGTGTTGATCAACGCCCAGAAGTGCCCAACTGCAGAAGGCCGCCATCATGAAAGCTTTGTCTGGGGGGATCTTTGAGGTTTGGAGGCCGTCTTCTATGAGGGGGATGAGGCCGGCAGCGCCGCGGAGGCGATTGAGATTGGGGGTAGAGGTTTGGAGCTTAGGCATGGCGGAGATTTTAGAGCATGGGGCTGGGGATGAAGAACCCCATCGATTTACGCGGATGCATTAGGCTCAATTGTCCCAAGACACCAACCGTAACTTCGTTCACTGAAGCCGGCAGTTTGATGCTCTTTATTGAAGCTGCCTGGATACAAGGCTACTCGGGGGTTTAGCTGGTGAAACCAACTCCTACAATAGCTATGCTGTCATTTCTAACAATCGAAAGAAATCAATTCATGGCTACCAAGAAACCCATTGCAAAACCCACCCTGAAATCTGTCAAGAAGCCTGCCGTCAAAGCAGCGGCCAAACCGATTGCAAAAGCTCCGGTCAAAAAAGTAGTCACTAAGGTTGCGGCTAAGCCTGCAGTAAAAGCAGTCCCGGCTCCCGTCAAGCCGATTAAGACCGGTTTCAATAAAACGACCTTAGCTGCCTACTTGGCAGAAACTTCTGGTGTAGATCCTAAGGAGGTGAAGAAGGTAATGGCTGCCCTTGAAACGGCTGCGATTGCATCCGTTGGCAAAAAAGCCATTGGGGAGTTCATGCTGCCTGGCCTACTGAAAGTCGTTGCCCAGAAAGTCCCAGCAAAACCTAAGCGCAAAGGCATCAATCCATTTACCAAGGAAGAGCAGTGGTTTGCTGCCAAGCCTGCGACTGTCAAACTGCGTATTCGTCCGCTGAAGAAGCTTAAAGACGCAGCACTCTAATTTTAGTGGGATGGTCATGACACAGTGACCATCCTGTTATAGGACGAGTTCATAAAGACACTCACCGAGTGACTTTTCCTCGACCAAAGCTAGCACTAAAGATGATTCAAACGGAAGGCTAGTATTCCTTCGCTTGCCACCATATACGACTTGATCGCTAACAACGTCCCAACATATAGGGTGCCAAACCCACGAAACCCCCTGCCGACAAATAAACTGCGGAAGTTAAGGTATGAGTATTCCCCATCCCTTGGCCTACCTAGCATCGTCCCATTCCCTTAAGAAGCTAGTTGCTTTTTAATCGTATCGGAAGGGAATTCCCCGAATAGCTGCTTATATTCAGCAGAAAATCGTCCGAGATGTGTAAAACCAAAGTCTAGTGCAACCTTTGTTACGCTACAGTTCGTAATGCTGCTCGATTGTAAAATTTCATTTATTTTCTTGAGCTTCTTTTGCTTGATATACGCGGTAGGAGCAATCCCTCTTCCATGACTGAACAGGTTATACAGCGTGCGTCTAGTTACCATACACACAGTACTTAGCGAGTCTGCTGTGATGTCTTCGTAAATATGGGCATCGATGTAGCTATCGACCACTGAAAAAAAATTTTCAATGTCCCTTTGCCCGTACCGAGTCTGACTTTCAATGTCATGCGGAAACCACTCAAACAATTTCGACGCCAAAAATAATCTCAATGGCTCAGACGAAGCACACACGACTCCGCGGGTACTTTTAGACTCGATCTCCAGCAACTCAATCAAACGGGAAAAAGATTGGCTATCCCCTAAAAGCAATCCTTCTGGGCCAAACCGGACTCCTTTTTTGGGCACGTGTCCGTACGTGGCTAAACAGCACTTATGGATTAACTCTTCAGGAATTTTGACAATCAGTTTTGCGCAGTCATTTGAATAGTTAAACTCAGCTTCCACATTCGGGGGAACCATTGCTGCCATTCCAACTCCTAACACAACCTCATTTTCCCCATAGCGGATTGCACAACATCCGTCAATTACCGTTTGCAGGTGGTAAGCCTTATTCAAGCTCGGTGCCTGAACTGTCGCCTGGCGACCATAATGAACCTGAAGAACCCCGACGTCGCCTAAAGTAGCGTGTTGAAGTGTGGCATCACCTTTATTGGTAGTCACACTCAAATCGTGTTTACCGATATGGCGATTTATGTACGCCGACACTGCAAATGGATCGGCATTAGAAAAAACAGGATCGCTCTTAAGAAAGCCCTTGTTCATTATAGAAACGCCTGTGAAAAAGAGTTACATCCCACCGAAAGAGCTTTATCGTGTCTCTTGCTACCAGTAAGTCGGAGGAGCGAAATGACAATCAGTCGAACTACAGCAGGTGGTGGGTAAGCTTTTCCTAGAAGATGGACTTCACAACCACAGATAAGCGTAGCTTCCTCTAGCGCATGGTCAAGTGTTACATATAACCGGTTGACCAGCAAGAGCATTAATGGCAGCAAGCAGTAATGCAAAAATCCCCAGAGTAGCCACCATAACCCCATCACCACGCTCAAATTACCGCACAGCACAATTCGTTAGCCAATCCTTGCCGGATCATCGAAAACCATTTTGTAAGCAAGTAAATAGCACTACGGCGTTCAGTGTGAAACGCCTCTGCGTGTGTTTCGGATTAAGCCTGGTGCAGACCAGAGGGATGAAGTTTGCTATCAAACTCTAGGGCTGGTGGGCGAAACACTGCACAGGTACCCATGCCTGCGCGCCATGTCTAAAACGCCTATGCGTTACTTAAAGAGACCTGCAACGACACGACTGCAATAACCTTAACTTCCAACATATATCCTGGTGCGCCACCAAGCATTGACGCACCAATCGCAGTCCATGCGGGACATGTACGAGTGAAGTACTTATCCCTGACTTCCATATAAAGAGGAAGGTCACGCATATCAGTGTGGAACGAAGTGACATCGACTACGTCATCAAAAGTACATCCAGATGCATCGAGTATCTTTTTCAGGTTATCGAATACCTGAATAAATTGAGGCTTTTTATCTCCGACAAGTTGCATGTGTTCATCTCGACCTATTTGACCAGAAACAAAAAGCATATTCCCGGCCCTTACTGCTGGAGCATAACGGATCTTCTCAAGGATGTATTCCATCCCTTTGGGTACTATCACTTGATGATTTGACATAGATTCCTCCTTCGCCTCTCAATAAGCTAAACACCATCGAACTGATCAAATATTCAACCTACTCCTATCTCTCTAGAACATTTTTCTGCATTAAACCAACAACCTGAACCTCTAAGTCACTACGGGGAAATGCACGACAGGCTAGGACATAGCCTTCCGCTTCTTCCTTCGCGGAGATATGAGTCCGGCTCATGATTTTTTTGCTAACAACGCCGCTGGAAATGCGCAACTTGCATATTCCACAACCGCCGCTACGGCACCCTACCGGTATGACATTTCTCCCGATCTGCTCCATACCTGACAGTATCGATTGATCACTTGAGCAATTGAAGCTCTCTCCTGATTCGGAGAGCTTAATTTTGTATATTGTCATCAAACTCAGCACACTGAATACGTTAAATTATCATCGCCCTAGCTCTTGAGCCGACTTTCCAGCGATGCCGAAGTGCTCCTTGGGCATTTCAGTGATGATGATGCGGACCCCCTCCGGCTTGACGCCGACCGACTTGCAAACGGCCTCGGTCACGTTGGCGATCAAGTCACGCTTCTGCTCCGGCGTACGACCTTCCATCAAATGGATTTGGCAAACGGGCATAGGGAGTTCCTCAGATGAATTTCAGGCTCACGGAGCCCAGGTGTTGAATACGCAAGCTGACGTTGTCGCCGGGTTGGACAGCAATGGCTTCGGTAATACCGCCGGACAGGATCAGGGTGCCCGCGGGGATCTCTTCGCCCCTTGCGCCAAGATGATTTGCCAGGGCTGCCACGGCAGCGGCGGGATGACCGAGCACGGCAGCACCGGAGGCCAGGGCAACGATCTCACCGTTTTTTTCCAGGACGACACCCAAGGTGCGTAAATCCACTTCATTGGCTGGCACAGAGCGACCACCGACAACAAAACGGGATGCAGAAGTGTTGTCGGCAATGACGCTCTTCAAATCGAACTTGAAGTCGCGGTAGCGGGAATCGATGACCTCGATACCAGGCATGACGAAATCAGTCGCTGCCAGCACGGCACCAATGTGACAACCGGGACCCTTCAGGGCACGCTTGGTGATGAAGGCGATTTCCGGTTCCACCTTGGGGTGGATCAGCTCGGAGCACTTGACCTCACCGCCCTCGGCAATGGAACCGTAATCGGTAACAAAACCAAAAACAGGACTATCCACACCCATCTGCTTCATCTTGGCGTAGGAAGTCAGGCCGCACTTGAGGCCGACAATCTTCGTGCCC
>RXJP01000007.1 GCA_003963315.1 Rhodocyclaceae bacterium
GTCAGCGCCAGACCCCCCTCCCCAAACGCCCCACCCCAAAAAGGTGGGGCGTTTGCCTTTGGGAAATTCAAAATCAGATCCCCGCGAGATTGCTACAATAGCGGCCTATGAAAACTACCTTCCTCGATTTTGAGCAGCCGATCGCCGAACTTGAAGGCAAGATTGAGCAGCTTCGCTACGCGCAAGATGATTCGGCCGTGGATATTTCCGATGAAATCGGCCGCTTGGAAACCAAGAGTCAGGCCTTGACCAAGGATATCTACGGCAAGTTGACCCCGTGGCAATGCGCTCTGGTGTCCCGCCATCCTCAGCGTCCCTATACTTTGGATTACGCTCAGCACATCTTCAGCGATTTCGAAGAACTCCACGGCGATCGTGCATTCGCGGATGATCATGCCATTGTCGGCGGGTTAGCGCGCTTCAACGGTCAGTCCTGCATGGTGATCGGACATCAAAAGGGGCGCGACACCAAGGAAAAAATCCTGCGGAACTTCGGCATGCCGCGACCGGAAGGGTATCGCAAGGCATTACGACTGATGAAGCTTGCCGAGAAATTCGGTATTCCCATCTTTACATTTGTGGACACCCCGGGGGCCTACCCGGGTATTGACGCCGAGGAACGTGGCCAGTCGGAAGCCATTGGCCGCAACCTGTTTGAAATGGCTCAAATTAAGGTGCCCTTGATCACTACGGTGATTGGCGAGGGCGGCTCCGGGGGCGCCTTGGCGATTGCCGTGGGCGATGCGGTCATGATGCTCCAATATTCGGTGTATTCCGTTATTTCGCCGGAAGGATGCGCCTCCATCCTCTGGAAAAGTGCCGAGCGCGCCAGCGATGCGGCAGAAACCATGGGCATTACGGCGGCCCGCTTGAAATCGTTGGGGCTGGTGGATCGGGTTATCACCGAGCCGGTAGGTGGGGCGCACCGGGATCACAAGGCCATGGCGGCTTCCTTGAAAAAAGCCTTGCAGGAATCCCTCAAGCAGGTGGCTGGCCTTTCCTCAGCCGAGCTCATTGAGCGGCGCTTCGACCGATTGATGAGTTATGGCAAGTTCAAGGAACAAGCGATCCACTGAGGAAAACCTCCTTCCTTCAACCGTCGCCAACGTTTTGGAAGCGGCGTTGGAGGCTGTTGAAGGTTTGCCCCGGGTGTGTGTGGCGTATTCCGGAGGCGTTGATTCCACAGTTTTACTGCATCTATTGCTAGCCTGGAGAAACTGGGCAAATACAGGAAAAGTCCGCCCCTTTGAGTTGTGGGCGCTCCATGTGAATCATGGCATCAGCCCCCATGCGGACGAATGGGAGTCCCATTGCCGCAGCCAATGCGCGGCCTGGGCGGTACCGTTTGAGGCGGTGCGGGTGGCGGTGCTCACGGATGCCGGGGATGGGTTGGAAGCCGCTGCCCGCGTGGCCCGCTATGACGCACTGACCCATGCCCAGGCGGATTTCATTATTCTCGGGCATCACCGCGACGACCAAGCCGAGACCTTGTTGCTCAATCTCCTGCGCGGAGCGGGGGTGGTCGGCGCTTCGGCCATGATGCCAACGAAGGGGCGTTTCCTGCGGCCCCTGTTGGAGGTGTCCCGCTCATCCATTGAGGCGTATGCCCGGACTGAATCCCTGGACTGGGTGTCCGACGAAAGCAATGCCAACCTATGCTTCACGCGGAATTATCTGCGGCATCAGGTCGTTCCCCTGTTGTCGGACCGTTTCCCCGGTGCCGTCAATAATCTGGCGCGGGCGACCCAGGCCTTTGCCGATGCTTCCACTTTGTTGCACGAATTGGCGTTGGAGGATGGCGCCGGCGAGACCCCTTTACCGTTATCAAGATTGGCCTCATTGAGTCAAACTCGCGCCTTGAATGTGTTGGCTTTTCATTTGCGTGAGCAGGGTTTGCGTATCGCCTCCCGGCGCTGGTTGGAAGAGGCGCTGCGCCAAGCGCTGGGTGCGGGGCCGGATCGTCAATTGGCCGTGGAAATTGGAGGTTTTGTATTGCGCCGCCATCAAGGGAAGCTGTATGTCTGCCTTACTGAAACAACACCCCTTCCGCCTAAAACGTGGGTGGCGGAGGCAATGGTTCCTTGGGGTGCGGCAAGCATCAACGCGGTCAGGGGTAAGGGTGTGGGTATCGGAGTCGCGCATGTGGCTGACGGGTGTTGGGAGTTCCGTTGCCGTGTCGGCGGGGAGCGTTTAGCCTTGCACAAGGACATGCATCGATGCCTGAAAGATCTGCTCCGGGAAGCCGCAATTCCTCCCTGGCAGCGGCAACGGCTCCCCCTGCTGTTCCGAGACGGGGAACTGGTATGGGTTCCCGGGGTCGGAATCGCAGAAAAATACCGTTGCGGGCCGCAGGAAGATGGAATCTCGTTAGAGTTTGGTCGCTCAACTTGCTAAAATCCCGCTCTTTTCAAGACCTAACGGGATTAGCCCAAGGAGAACCACATGGCGATTGAACGCACCCTGTCCATCATCAAGCCCGATGCCGTAGCCAAGAACGTTATCGGCAAGATCATTACCCGTTTCGAAGACGCCGGCCTGAAGATCGCCGCCGCCCGCTTGGTGCAGTTGTCCCGTGCCGATGCAGAAGGCTTCTATGCAGTGCACAAAGAGCGCCCCTTCTTCAAGGATCTGGTGGATTTCATGATCTCCGGTCCCGTGTTCGTGCAAGTGCTGGAAGGTGAAAACGCCATCCTCAAGAACCGCGACCTGATGGGCGCTACCGATCCCAAGAAGGCGGCTCCCGGCACCATTCGCGCCGACTTTGCCGACTCCATCGATGCCAATGCCGTTCACGGTTCCGATGCTCCTGAAACCGCCGCTGTGGAAATCGCTTATTTCTTCCCCAGCCTGAACGTCTACGCTCGCTAATCCGGCTGCATGGCACTCAACCTGCTCGATTACGATGGTCCCGGCCTGACGGCCTACTTCGCCGCAATGGGCGAGAAGGCGTTTCGCGCCACCCAGGTGCAGCGCTGGATACATCGTTTCGGGCAGGATGATTTCGATGCCATGACCGACATCGCCAAGAGCTTGCGGGAAAAGCTCAAGGCCGATTCCTATGTGCAGCCGCCGCCCATCATCTCCGACAAATTGTCCGATGACGGCACCCGAAAATTCCTCATGGATGTGGGCAACGGCAACGCCATTGAAACCGTATTCATTCCCGAGGAGACCCGGGGCACCCTGTGTATTTCTTCCCAAGCCGGCTGCGCCCTCGATTGCGCTTTTTGCTCCACGGGCAAGCAAGGCTTCAACCGCAACCTGACCGTCGCGGAAATCATTGGCCAACTCTGGCAGGCCAACCGCGCCATGGGCTTCGACCCGCGCGGTGAACGCATCATCAGCAATGTGGTGATGATGGGCATGGGCGAACCCCTGGCCAATTTCGACAATGTGGTGACTGCCCTGCACCTGATGCTGGACGACAACGCCTACGGCCTGTCCCGTCGCCGTGTCACGGTGTCCACCTCGGGCATTGTGCCCGCCATGGATCGTTTGCGGGATGCCTGCCCGGTCGCCCTGGCCGTATCCCTCCACGCACCCACCGACGCCCTACGGGACAAGTTGGTGCCCATCAACCAAAAGTATCCTTTGGCTGAGCTCATGGCGGCCTGCCAGCGCTATCTGGTCAAGGCCCCACGGGATTTCATCACCTTCGAGTATGTGATGTTGGAAGGCGTCAATGACGCCGACGCTCAAGCCCGTCAGTTGGTCGAACTGACCAAGGACGTACCCTGCAAGTTCAACCTGATTCCCTTCAACCCCTTCCCCAAGGCCCCCTTTGGCCGTTCCCGTGCGGATAGGGTGCGTTCCTTCGCCGATATCCTGATGGGTGCCGGCATTGTCACCACTACCCGTAAAACCCGGGGCGACGATATTGATGCTGCTTGCGGGCAGTTGGCCGGTCAGGTCAAGGACAAGTCCCGTCGCGTTGCCCGGGCCGAAGACGGGAAAACCATTCCCCTTGTGGAGGTTCAGCAGTGAAGACATATTGGCTTGTACCTTTGTTGACGGTTCTAGCCGGATGCGTCAGTTCCGGAACGTCAATCTCGGAGCCGCTGCCTCAGCCAGTTTCCCAACAGGCGATGGGGAATGAGGCCCGTAATCGAGCCCGTATTCATACGGAGCTCGGAATGGCCTTTTTGGAAGATAAAAATGTGGCAGCCGCTCTTGATGAAGCCAGAACTGCAGCTGCTATCGACAGTAGCTATCCTCTTGCCTATAACCTGTTTGGCTTGGTTTACATGGAAATCAGGGAGTTTGCCCAGGCGGAGAAATCCTTTCAGCAGGCGCTGAGCTTGGCACCTAACGATCCGGACATCAGTAATAACTATGGATGGTTTCTTTGTGAAACAAAGAACTATGCAAAGGCTTTGTCCTATTTTGATATAGCGATGCGCAACCCATTTTATGCGGCGCCCGCGTTGGCGATGAACAACGCCGCCGTCTGTTCTTCACGAATGGGTAACGACACTGCCGCAGAAAACTATTTGATCGGCGCTGTACGCTTGGATCCCAATAACTCCCGTGGTGTGTACTTGTTGGCGGAGCTTTACTACCGCGGTGGTCGTTATGGTGAAGCCCGTCAGCGGTTAGGTGAATTTCACCGCCGTAATCCGGTAACAGCCGCATCCGCATGGCTAGGGTTGAGGATCGCACGCAAGTTAGGAGACCGTAATGAGGAAGCGCGCTACCTGGCCCAGTTGCGCCAACGCTTCCCCGATTCCAATGAGAGTGCATTGCTGGCCCAGGGGCGATTTGAATGACTGAAGAATTGCGCATTGAAGATTTGCTGCAAACCGAAGCGGAGCCGCTGGAGCTGCCGGTCGTTGTGGTGAAGGAATTGCCGGGCGCTCACTTGAAAAAGGAACGGGAGACCAAAGGGCTCACGGTGAGCGAGGTAGCCCATGCGCTCAAGTTCGGCGTGCGTCAGATCGAGGCCCTTGAAGCCGACGACTACAACGGCCTGCAGGGGGCAACTTTCCTGCGCGGCTTCATTCGCGCCTACGCCCGCTATTTGAAGCTGGACGAAGTTCCCTTGTTGAAGCTGCTGGATAGTTCAGCGCCTCCCGCACAGGCGGAAATTGTTGCACCGACCAATATGGGGGAAGCAAGCACCCAGCCGTTCATCGAGCGCAACCAGAAATGGGTCATGCTGTTGATGGCTTTGGTGGTGATCGGAGCCGTGGGCGCGTATTGGTTAACCATGAATGAACGATCGGGGGATGGCGATAGCTCCACGATCGCCGCTAAATCAGAGGAAACGCCTGCCGCAACCGAGGCTGCTACCGGTATCACCGCGCCTAACCCGGTTGCGTTGGCGCCTGCCGCCCCTGTGGAAACCCTTGCTGCCCCCCCGGTAGCTCCTGGCTCTGGCACCGTGACCGCGCAAGCTGCGCCTGTGGCGGCGCAGCCGGCACCCGGAGAAAAGCAGGTGACCCTTGATTTCGATGGGCGATCCTGGATTGAAATCAAGGATGCCAGCCAACGCGTCATATTCACCGGCGAATATGGCAGCGGGACCCATCAAGTGGTCAGCGGCAAGCCGCCCTTCCAACTCTGGGTGGGTAAAACTTCCTCGGTGCGTGTGACCTACAACGAGCAAAAGGTCAATTTGCAACCCTATACCCGGGACGAAGTGGCCCGTTTGACCCTGGATTGATGGTTATTTCATGAGCAACAATGTTCCATCCGGCCCGTTAACCCGTCGTCGTTCCCATGCCGTCAAGGTGGGAGGCGTCATGCTCGGCGGCGACCACCCGGTGGTGGTGCAGTCCATGACCAATACGGACACGGTGGATGATTTCGGCACCGCCATGCAAGTGGCCCAATTGGCCCGTGCCGGCTCGGAGCTGGTACGCATCACCGTGAATACCCGCGAGGCCGCTGCCGCTGTGCCCAGGATTCGCGAACGCTTGATCGCCATGGGGCTGGATGTCCCGTTGATCGGCGACTTCCATTTCAACGGCCACAAGCTTTTGACGGAAGTGCCGGAATGCGTTGAGGCCCTGGCCAAGCTGCGTATCAATCCCGGCAATGTGGGCAAGGGTGCCAAGCGCGACGAACAGTTCGCCCAGTTGATCGAGATCGCCTGCAAATACGATAAGCCCGTGCGTATCGGCGTTAACTGGGGCAGCCTCGACCAATCGTTGCTGGCACGGGTGATGGACGCCAATGCCAAGCGTGCCCAGCCCAAGAATGCCACCGAGATCATGCGCGAGGCCATGGTGGCTTCTGCCTTGGAGTCGGCCGACAAGGCCGTGGAACTGGGCCTGCCTGCCGACCATATCGTCCTCTCTTGCAAGGTTTCTGGCGTGCAGGACCTGATCGCGGTTTATCGCGACCTTGCCCAACGTTGCGATTACGCCTTGCACTTGGGGCTCACCGAGGCGGGCATGGGCAGCAAGGGGATCGTTGCTTCCACCGCTGCCCTATCGGTGCTGTTACAGGAAGGCATCGGCGATACCGTTCGTATTTCCCTCACACCGGAACCGAATGGCGACAGGACGAAGGAAGTCATCGTCGGCCAGGAAATCCTCCAGACCATGGGACTGCGCGCCTTCACTCCCCTGGTGGCTGCTTGCCCCGGCTGCGGTCGTACCACCAGCACCTATTTCCAGGAACTGGCCCAGGACATCCAAACCTATGTGCGGGAGCGTATGCCCCAATGGAAGGTGGACCGCATCGGTGTCGAGAACATGAGCCTGGCGGTCATGGGCTGCGTGGTGAACGGCCCCGGCGAAAGCAAGCACGCCAACATCGGTATCTCCCTGCCTGGCACCGGCGAAGAACCCGTGGCGCCTGTCTATGTGGACGGCGAACGCACGGTCACCCTGCGCGGCGACAATATTTCCGGCGAATTCCGCCAGATCATCGACGACTACGTGGCGCGCAAATATCCGGCGCGCCTCTGACCCATCATCAACATGAGCCAAACCTTGCAAGCCATCCGCGGGATGAACGACATCCTGCCCGACGATGCCGAACTTTGGGAACAGTTTGAAGAACTGGTCCGAGATTGGCTGCGCGCCTACGGCTACCGTCCCATCCGCATGCCCTTGGTGGAGCCGACGCCCTTGTTCTCCCGGGCCATCGGCGAAGTGACCGATATCGTCGAGAAGGAAATGTATTCCTTCGAGGACAGCCTCAATGGGGAAAATCTGACCCTGCGTCCGGAAGGCACGGCTTCCTGCGTCCGCGCGGTGCTTCAGCACAATCTCCTTTACGATGGCCCGCGCCGGCTTTGGTACATGGGGCCCATGTTCCGCCATGAGCGGCCCCAGAAAGGCCGCTACCGCCAATTTCATCAGGTGGGCGTGGAAGCCCTTGGCTTTGCCGGCCCCGACGTGGATGCGGAGCAGATACTGATGGGGGCTCGCCTGTGGGACGATCTGGGCCTGGAAGGCATCCGTCTCGAACTCAATACCCTGGGACAGGCGGAAGAACGCGCCCGGCACCGGGCCGACCTGATCGAATACCTGAGCCGCCACGAGCCGCGTCTCGATGCCGACGCCAAGCGCCGCCTGCACAGCAATCCGCTGCGCATCCTGGATACCAAGAATCCCGAGATGCAGGACATCGTGGAAGGCGCGCCCAAGTTGATTGATTATCTGGGCGAGGAATC
>RXJP01000054.1:0-1496 GCA_003963315.1 Rhodocyclaceae bacterium
CGCCACCCTCCAACTGCGCAGGGGGCCAGAGCATGGACAGATCGAAATCCTTGGCCAATTCGCAGCCCAGCACTTCCTTGATGGCATAGGCCGGCTTGCTGGTCAGCCGCTTCGGCGGTGTGGCGTGGCGGACGCCGCTGGGGGCGCGCAATGCGCGGGCCACCGGGCTCGCGGGATTGAGGGTGCGCTTGACCACGACGGCCACTTCACCATTGGCCAAGGACACGACCGTACCCGGGGGATAGATGCCCACTTCACGGATGAACTGGGCAGCCAGCGTCGTCTCGATGGTGGCGCCCTGGCGGGTGAGCAGCTCCTTGGCCGCCACGCTGGGCAGGCTGGCAGGCCGATAGCCGCGTTCCGAAACCATGGCGCAATAACGGTCGGCCAGGGACACCACTTGGGCCGGCAGGGACAGGGATTCGCCCTTCAAACGTTTGGCATAACCTGAGCCGTCGATCATCTCGTGGTGATGTTCCACCACGTCCAGCCAGATGGGATGATCGATGCCTTGCTGCCTCAGGATTGCGGCGGCGGCGGCAGGGTGCATCACCACGTTGCGTTTCTGTTCCGCCTCGAGGGGAGCGTTCTGGTGGTAGAGCGTGTCTTGCAGCGCAAGCATGGCAACGTTCATGGTCAACGCGCCCGCCACGGCCTGGCGCCTATCCTCCGTTCCCACGCCCAATTGCTTGAGCAGTACCTCGGTCAAAATCGCGCTGCTGAAGGAATGGCGCAGGGAATAGCGGTCGGTCTTGTGCAGCAGAATGCAGGCCATGGCCGGATCGCAATCCAATTCGCAGATTTCCTGGATACGCTGGGCGAAGGCGGGAATTTTTCGATAATCGGGATGGGCCTCCGCGTTACCGAACAAAGCATGGAAATCGTTGGCAATGGCCGCCGTGCGCAGGTAGATGGAAACCTTTTCGATGGATTCCGAGGCCGCCGGGGCGTCTTCCTCGATCCGGTCGAAATACACTTCGCGCTCAATCAGGCGATCCAACTGATCTTGGCTGGCAATCACATAGCCGTGACTGAGCAGGATCCGCCCACCCTCGTCCATGATGTTGAAGGGCAGCGGACGCCCCACCGTCACATGCCCGTATCCCAGCCGCACTCTTGCCATTCGCCCCCCTGTTTTTTCGGCCACCTTTTCCGGATGACCGCCAAGCAAACCCGTCCATCATACGTAAGTAATACGTAAGTTTCACGGATTTCCGAAATAAAACAAGGGTTGCCGCCCTTTAAACGGCGGCGAGCAGTAGGGGAATCCCTAACGTCTGTTTTCCTTCAAGCGACGATCGCGCAGGAAAACAGACCCTGGGAAATCAATAGCCGGACTTCTTCGGTTTGCCGCCGAAGGGCTTGCCGCCGCGGTCGGAGAACGGTTTTTTCTCGAAAGGTTTTTTGCCGAAAGCCGGTTTTTCGCTGCCGAACCCTTCCCGTCGGGGCTTGTCGGTTTGCGGTGTACGTGAGGCGCGGGGAGGTGCAGCGCTATC
>RXJP01000054.1:1546-7607 GCA_003963315.1 Rhodocyclaceae bacterium
CCCGCTGATCCGCCTTCCTTGCGTTCGCCGCCACTACGGCCTTGGTAGCCGCCGCCTTCGCTGCGGGTCTTCCATTCGCCGCCGCTGCGGAAGGGGCGATCACCACGGTCGCCACGATCACCGCGGTCGCTGCGGCCATCTCGGTCGCCGAAATCCCGGCGCGGGGCACGGTCTTCCCAGGGACGACGGGCGCCACGCTCGGGTGCGTCACCCGTGTCCACCTGCAAATCCATGGGCTTGCCGCGAACGCGGATGCGGCGGAGGATGCCGAGCACGTCGTTGGGCAGGGAGTCCGGCAGTTCGACGGTGGAAAAATCGTTGAACAGGTTGATCTGGCCGATGAAGCGGCTTTCGATGCCGGCCTCGTTGGCGATGGCGCCCACCACGTCCTTGGGGGAAATACCGTCGTCACGGCCCACGGCGATGCGATAGCGGGTCTTGCCGAAGCCGGTGGGACGGGCCGCGCCATGGGATGTATTGTGGGCCTTGTCGTCGCGCCAGGGCGCCCGCGGGGCATCGCCCCGGGCCAGCTTCTCGGCCTTCTCCGCCGCCTTGCGTTCCTGCTTGAGGCGACGGGCTTCGGCCCAGGGGTCATTGGGATCGCTGCCGGGGCCGACCGGCGTCATCGCCGCGGCAGTGGTGCCGGCGCTGGCGGTGGGCATGGCGGCGGCGCCTGGGCCGCTGCTGCGTACGGCAGCCGCCGGGCCGCGACGGGCGGCATCGGGGTTGAGGGGACGCTCCTGTTGTACCAGCCAGGCCAGGGCGGCGGCCACTTCCTGGGGTTCGATGCCCTGCTCGGTGACGATCTGCTGCACCACGTCCTCGAGGAAGCTGAGGTCATGGCTTTCCCCCAGCACGTCCACCACCTGCTGCTTGAATTGGGCGACGCGGCGATCGGCCACGGCCTCGGGGCTGGGCAGTTGCATGGCCTCGATGGGCTGGCGGGTGGCCTGCTCGATCATGCGCAGCATGCGCTTTTCGCGCGGGGCGACGAAGAGGATGGCGGTGCCGGTGCGGCCGGCGCGGCCGGTGCGGCCGATGCGGTGCACGTAGGCTTCGGTATCGTAGGGAATGTCGTAGTTGATGACGTGGCTGATGCGGGGCACGTCGATGCCCCGGGCCGCCACGTCGGTGGCGACGACGATATCCAATTGTTTGTTCTTGAGCTGTTCGATGACGCGCTCGCGCTGGGCCTGCTGCATGTCGCCGTTAAGGGCGGAGGCGGCGTAACCGCGGGCCTCCAGCTTCTCGGCCAATTCCACCGTGGCGGTCTTGGTGCGGGCGAAGATGATGGCGGCGTCGAAATCCTCCTCCACTTCCAACATGCGGGTCATGGCGTCCAGCTTGGAGGAACCGCTCACCAGCCAGTAACGTTGGCGGATGGTGGTCACCGTGGAGGTGGCCGTCTTGATCTTCACTTCCTTCGGGTCGCGCAGATGGGTGCGCGCCACACGGCGAATCACCTCGGGCATGGTGGCCGAGAACAAGGCGGTCTGACGGGTGGCGGGGGTATGTTCGAGAATCCACTCCACGTCGTCGATGAAGCCCATACGCAGCATTTCGTCGGCTTCGTCCAACACCAGCATCTTCAGGCCGTCGAGGGACAGGCTCTTGCGTTCCAGGTGGTCCATCACCCGGCCAGGGGTGCCGACAATGACGTGGGCGCCGCGCTCCAGCTGGCGCAACTGCACCACCATGCTCTGGCCGCCGTAAATGGGCAGCACATGGAAGCCGGGCAGGAAGCGGGCGTAGCTTTGCAGCGCCTCGGCCACCTGGATCGCCAGTTCCCGCGTCGGGGCCAAAATCAGCGCCTGGGGACGCCGGTTGGCGACATCGATGCGCGACAGCACGGGCAAGGCGAAGGCCGCCGTTTTGCCGGTACCGGTCTGCGCCTCGCCCAGCAGGTCGTGGCCCGCCAGCAAATGGGGAATACAGGCGGCCTGAATAGGGGAAGGCGTCTCGTAACCCACGGCCTCCAGGGCCTGGAGCAATGCGGGGGCGAGACCCAATTGGTCAAAGCGCGCCACTGAAGAGGGCGCGGAATCGGTAGCGGACATGATGGGAGCGGGGCCGCAGGCGCGGCGCAGGGGGAGGGAAAGACGGCGCATTCTATCATCCCGGCCCTTCCGGCTCCAGCCTGAGATAATTCCGGGTCTTTTCGCCACCCGCCTCCCTCATGTCCCCTCCCGTTCCGGAACAGTCCAAACCCAGTTTGCTGGATCTGTTCATCGCCTTCCAGACCTGCGCCCTGCATGCCTTCGGCGGTGTGCTGCCCTTTGCCCGCCGCGAGCTGGTGGAAAAGCGGCAATGGCTGAGCGAAACCGAATTCACCGAAACCCTGGGCTTGTGCCAGTTCCTGCCCGGTCCCAACATCAGCAATTTGTCCATCGCCGTGGGCAAGCGTTTCGGCGGTTTGAAAGGGGCGGCGGCCGCCTTCATCGGTCTCTACGGCATTTCCATTGTGATCGTGCTGTGCCTGGCCCTGATCTACCGTCACTACGGCCGGGTGCCCGCCATGCAGGGCGCCCTGAACGGCATCGCCGCCGCGGCAGCGGGTCTGATCCTGGCCATGGCGGTGAAAATGGCGCTGCCCCAGTTGGCCGCACGGCGCTGGTTACCGCCCCTGTTCATGGCGGCGACCTTCGCCGCCATCGGCCTGCTACGCCTGCCCCTGCTCTGGGCGTTGCCGGCCCTGGCCCTGGCCAGCATCACCCTGGCGCGGGAACGAAAACCATGAGCCCGGCGCTGATCGCCCTGACCATCCATTTCAGTTTGCTCTCCCTGCTGGCCTTCGGCGGGGCCGGGGCCCTGACGCCGGAAATCCATCGGGTGGTGGTGGAGCAACAAGGTTGGCTGACCCAACGGGAATTTGTGGACTACTTCGCCATCGCCCAGGCGGCACCGGGGCCCAACGTGCTGTTCATCACCCTCATCGGCTGGCATGTGGCCGGGGTGGTCGGCGCCTTGGCCGCCACCCTCGCCATGTGCCTGCCCGGCGCCGCCTTCACCTGGATCATTGCCGGCCTCTGGCAACGGTTCCGCGACCATCCACTGCGTCAGCGCATCCAGCAGGGTATAGCGCCGTTGACGGTGGGCTTGGTCTGCTGCACGGCCTGGGTCATGATCCGCCTCGCCGACCACCAGGCGACCGCCTATCTCCTCACCGCAACCACGGCCCTGCTGTCCTGGCGCACCCGGCTCAATCCGCTCTGGTTGCTGGCGGCCGGCGCTTTGCTGGGGGCATTGGGCTATGTTTGATCCAGGACAAGAGAGCCACTCGCGCCCTATAACCAAAGTAACAATCAGCCGTATCATGGCCGCTGCGTCAAGAACTACAACTTATCTATGAAGCGTTTAGACGACATCCTTCTTCTGGTTTCCTTGGCATTGCTCCTGGGCCTGTTTGGCTGGGAACAAACCGTCGCGCCGTTGCCGACTTATTTACTGCTGATTCCAGCGGGCCTTTTGGTTGTGTCTGCACTGCTCTCGCGCCACCAACGCAACAAATGGAAGCGTAGCCACAGCGCGTACATGAACGAGCTGTCCGGCATCATGGGCGAGTACCACCACCTGTCCAACGAAGCCATGGCCCATGCCGAGCGCCAGTTCAACTCCCTGGAAGAGGAGATGGAAAACGCCCAGCGCATCATCCGCGAATCGGTGGACAAGCTTTCCGGCAGCCTCACCGGCCTCGAATCCCAGTCCACCGACCAGCGCCAGGTGTTGAAATCCCTGATCGATGAAATGCTGCAAATGACCGGTTCGGAAAACAGCCGGGAACAGGAACAGGCAGGTCTGCAACGCTTCTTCGACGAAACCAATAACCTGATCCGCGAATTCGTCGGCAAGATGGCGGAGCTGCAGGCCAGCAGCGCGAACATCGCCGGTAGTTTTGAAAAAATGCAGGGCCAGGTGGAGCACATCAACGTTTCTTTGGACGACGTCAGCGACATCACCAAACAAACCGACATGCTGGCCCTCAACGCCGCCATCGAAGCCGCCCGGGCCGGCGAATCCGGTCGCGGTTTCGCCGTGGTGGCGGACGAAGTGCGCAAACTGGCTGCCCGCACCGGCGGCTTCAATAATGACATCCGCGAAGCCCTGGGCGATATCCTCACCTCCCTTCGGGAAGTGGGCATCCAAGTCAGTCAGGCCACCCAAATGGACATGAGCCTGGCAGAGAAATCCCAGGAAACCCTGTTGGAACTGGGTCAGGAAATGCTCAGTCTGACCGAGAAGGCCCGGGCCCATTCCCGCCATATCACCGAAGTCACCGAACAAATGGCCCGCCTGACCCAGGAAGGGGTGCTGGCCATGCAGTTCGAGGACATCGTGACCCAGATGATGAACCGTATCAGCCAGAAGACCCTCAACGTGGGGGAATATCTGCACGCTTTTCTCGCCCTGCACCAGGACCAGAGCGAAACCGACGGCCTGCAACGCTTCAAGCGCCGTACCGATCGGCTGCTGGCCCTGCTGGTGGATTCCCACGCCAAACTGGACGCCCTTCCCGCCGTGGGCGCCAACAAGGATCAATCCAGCGATATCGAGCTGTTCTAAGCGGGACGGTGAACGGAAAAGGGGCTGGGCCATCTTGGCCAAGCCCCTTTTTAATTTGGTGCCGGTTGTCGGAATCGAACTGACGACCTACGGTTTACAAGACCGTTGCTCTACCAACTGAGCTAAACCGGCGTGTGAAGCGGCGCGGATTATAGCCGAAGAAGAAAGGCGCTTCTCATCCTTTCCGTTAAACTTGAAGTCCGTTTTTCTTCTTCCCCGACTACCCATCCACGCCGCCCCATGGCCAGCCCCGCCAAGACTCCCGATCCGAAATTGCGCCTGCTGCTAGTGGACCAGGGGGATAGCCGTTTGCCCGGTCTTCAGGCCCAATTGGGAGCAGCCGGAAATGTGGAACTGCAACAAGTGGACGACGGCATGCTGCTGCGGGAAATGCTGCTGCGGCAAACCTGGGACGCCCTGCTCTGCGCCCACAACGTGCCCGGACTTTCCCTGCAAACCGTGCAGCGCCAACTGACTGACCTGGATCTGGACGTCCCCTTGCTCATCCTGGCCGACAGCGGCGATGAAAAGCCGGTGATCCGCGCCCTCAAGAACGGCGCCCGGGATTGCCTCACCGACCGCCAATTGGAACGTTTGCTTCCCGCCCTGGAGCGGGAAGTCAACGAAGCGCGGCTGCGGGCCGACCACCGCGCCGCCCTGGAGATGCTCAAGGGCAGCGAAAACAGGTTTCGCGCCCTGGCCGCCAACCTGCCGGGCATGGCCTTCCAACTGGCCCGGGGGAAAGACGGCCAGTTGCGCTTCCTTTACGTGAGCGAAGGTGGCCACAAGTTGCTCGGGCTGAAGCCCCATGAACTGCTCGGTTCCGCCAATTCCTTCGGCCGCTTGCTGGATGTGATCGACCCGGAGGATCGCCCGGCCCTGGAGGCCGCCCTGGCGGAGTCCGCCGCCGCCTTGACGGTGTTCAATTGGGAAGGCCGCATCCGGCCGCGCAACCAGCAGAAGGCGAAGTGGGTAAACCTGCGCTCCTCGCCCCTGCCCCAGGAGGATGGCAGCCTGCACTGGCACGGCATCGCCACCGACATCACCCGCAGCAAGGAAACCGAAACCGCCCTGCGCAAATCCCGGGAACAACTGGCCGAACTGTCGTCCTACCTTGAGGCGGCGAAGGAAGAGGAGCGGGAGCGCATCGCCCGGGATATCCATGACGAACTGGGCAGCATCCTGGTGGCCGCCAAAATCGAGACCGCCCTGCTGGCGGGCAAACTGCCCGATGCAGCAGAGGAAGAAAACACGCTGCGGAAGAAAGCGCTGTCCATCGAGGCCCTGGTGGACCAGGCCATGGGCACCGCCAGCCGGGTGGCGCGGGAACTGCGGCCCGGCATCCTCAAGGAGTTCGGCCTCCAGGCCGCCATCGAATGCCAGGCCGAAGACTTCGCCCAGCGCACCGGCATCACCTGCCGCTTCCAGTGCGAAGCCCTCGTCGACGGCGGCGGCGAATTGGACGAAGCCACGTCCCTCGCCTTGTTCCGCATCGTTCAGG
>RXJP01000030.1:0-11590 GCA_003963315.1 Rhodocyclaceae bacterium
GACGTTCATCCCGGGCTTGGCCCGGCGCGGTTGGCGTTTCAGACCAGGGAAGCGCAGGGCGGCAGTTTCCTGGTCGGCCAAATGCCCTTGAGTGTATTGGCTAGAGAAACATGGCAGCGCTTCAGTATCCCGCCGCTCTTCTATCCACCTTGACCTGACACTAGGCAGCCCCAGATACAAATCAATCTCCGCCAATGGGTCTGTATATGGGCCAGAGGTGTCGTACACATAAATGGGTGGATTGATTTCTGCATTACCACTTCTACCCAACGAGGGACTTTGAGCAATTTCTCTCATCGGCACTCGAATGTCAGGGCGGGAACCATCTACATACACCTTGCGTGAACGCGGATACGGGCGCACGGATTGGGCGTATATCTGCTCGAATCCTGCTTCGCCTTCAGCGTCCTTCTCATCGCCCGAACTCAAGTTGTCATTCGTTCCGGACTTTTTTTCTTTGCTATCTGTTTTATGCATTTGATATACCAAACCTGTTCCGGTTCAACTAAAGTCATCTATCCATCCAGGCCGAGACGGAATTTTGGCCAGGCACAAACTGCTTGCCAGATCCGATGTCACTCGATTTGAAATGCAACATGCGTGCCCAGAAAATATCAGTTACTTCAGAATTGTTCGGCGCCTTGATAGTGGCATGGCGATTGCTGAGAGGTTGATGGCCTGTCATCGTTCGAGCGCGATATAGGCTTCCTCCTCTTACCCTCATCCGCAACCCGGGTGAGGGTTTTTTCGTTTTAAGTCCAGAATGGCAAACGCCCTATCTCTGGCTCAACGACGCCAGCAATGAAGTGATTGTCATATCTATTACGGGTATTCGGTAACGACCATCCCACCCGCATCGTTCACGCACCACCAATGTTTGGCTTCACACAAGCTACAGCTGTAGCGATTTCGGGGCCAATGTTGCGCTACATCCGTCGCTCGTTTTCGGCGGCGATTGTGATTAGGGCTGCAAAGATGGCTTATGGCGGCCCTTTTTGCCTGGATAGGCTCATGGCATTGCTCTTGCAAAAGGGCGTTATGAACAGGGATTTTCTGGCTAAGGCTTTGAAATCGGCCATGCGCCAACGCCCCGTTTCATTTCGTGCGCGCAACGATCAAGACCAGTTATCTGCGTATTGAACTATCAATTGCATAACAAGAGGAGCCATTTCAAATGGAAAAACGAAAATTCACCAGTATCGGCATACTGGTTTTTGCAGCCGCGTTAGCAAGCCTCGCGACCAATACATTCGCACGGGAGTGGACCAATGTGACGGATGAACGGCTGCTGAACGCCGGGAAAGATGCCGACAACTGGTTGATCTACGGGCGGACATACAACGCCAACCGCTTCAGCCCCTTGAAACAAATCAACACCGGAAACGTCGGCAAGTTGGTGCCCAAGTACGCCTATTCCCTGGGGTCCTTGGAAGGTCAGCAAGTTACGCCCACTGTCAATAACGGCATCATGATCGTATCGGTGTCTCAAGAATATGTGGACGCGATCGATGCAAAAACCGGTGATCGTCTATGGCGCTATAGCATCAAGCTGCCCAAGGATATCGGTCAATACGCGTGCTGTGGATATTCATCCAAGGGTGTCGCCGTTTACGAAGACAAGGTTTATGTCGCTGCCCTAGACTCCCGCCTGATCGCCCTCGATGCCCGCACGGGTAAGCAATTGTGGGAAAAGAAGGTCGAAGACTACAAAAATGGCTATACCTTGACCATGGCGCCCTTAATTGCCAAAGGCAAAGTGATGGTTGGTGTCGCAGGCGGCGAATTCGGTGTCCGTGGCTTCATTCAGGCTTTCGATGCCCAGAGCGGGGAATCGGTATGGAAAACCTACACCGTACCGGGCCCGGGTGAACCTGGCTATGAAACGTGGGGGAAGGATTCCGCCAAGTATGGTGGCGCAGCGGCCTGGCTGACTGCATCCTACGATCCCGAGCTAAATCTGACGTATTGGGGTACCGGTAATCCGGCGCCTTGGGCGCATGCCATGCGGCCGGGGGATAACCTCTATTCATCTTCCATGCTCGCGCTGGATCTGGACACAGGGAAGATGAAGTGGCACTTCCAATTCGTGCCCAATGACGCCTGGGACTACGACGCCATGAATGAGGCCGTATTAATGGATATCCAACGCGACGGAAAAACCATTAAAGCCCTCGTTCAGGCCAACAAGAACGGCCACATGTATACGCTGGACAGAACCAACGGCAAATTCATTTCCTCCGTGCCATTTGTGAACGTGGACTGGGGTACGGTGGATCAAAAAACCGGGCAGATGGTGGTGAAGCCCGGCAAAAAGCCAGAGATGGGCAAAGCAGCTGAATTCTGCCCTTCTTATTTCGGCGGCAAGGATTGGGCACACGTCTCTTATAACCCGCAGATGAAAGTCGCATTCATCCCCTCCATCGAAATGTGCGTTTCCTTGACCGATGAAGAAACTTCCTACAAGCGCGGCTCCATGTACCTGGGTGCCAACGGGGAAATGGTGGCACCTGGCAAGGGTCATCTCACCGCTGTCGACTTGACGTCCAACAAGGTGCTGTGGAATTGGAATAACGCCTCTCCTCTCCAGTCCAGCAGCGCCTTGTCTACGGCCGGCAATGTGGTGTTCGTCGGCACCTTGGAAGGGAAATTCGTTGCGGTTGATGCGAAGAGCGGCAAGCAGTTGTGGGACTTCCAAACCAATTCCGGCATCGTCGGCGGCCCGATCACCTATTCAGTGGATGGCAAGCAATATGTCGCCGTGGTATCCGGTTACGGTGGCGCCTTTCCATTGTGGGCAGGCAAAGGGGTTCCTGAACATCTTAAAAAGGTTAATAAGGGCGGCACCCTTTGGGTATTCGAGGTACGCGAGTAATTGAAACAGGGGAAGGGCACGCCCTTCCCCCAAAAGCCCCGGAGTTCGGGGTTTCCAATAGAAGACAGATGAGGTTGGAGAATGTTTAAGCGTTTTATTCTAGAAATCAGTATTACCCTACTTGCAACAATTGCTGCTCAAAGTTGTTTTGCCATGGGTGGTACTCGAGCGGCTGAGGGTGATGCCTCATCAGACGAGGCAATTCGAGTTGATAAAGGATCCAAGCTCTACAACCAGAGCTGTTACAAATGTCACGGGCCACGGGCCGTATCAGGAGGAACGATTCCTGATTTGCGCATGTTCGACGGCGGTGAAACAGAATTTGTCGCCACGGCAATGGCTGGTCGGCCCGGCACCATCATGCCAGCTTGGAAAGAGTTTCTCTCCGAAGAGGAGCTCAAGAACATTTACGCCTACGTACGTAGCCAAGCTCCGAAATAAACCGCCGTCGGCAGATTGCGAGCCCGGTCCGGTGATGATCCGGACTCTCGTAGCCATTCCCAAGCCACAGAGGACATCATGACGCCACAACGACTCTCTTTCAAGGCGCTTCCTAGTCGGACTGATTGGATTGTCCGTTTGGCTGCAGTTGCGTTTTTTCTGTGCTTTGGCGGACAGACTTACGCTGGTGGCCTTGAGGATATTCGGGCCGCTGGCGTTATTCGGGTATGCGCCGATCCCGACAATCTCCCCTTTTCCAGCATGGCACTCAATCCCGCGGGCTACGATCTGGAAATCGCGGGGGAAATCGCCCGAAACCTAAATGTTCAACTGGATTATCTTTGGTTTCATACGAGCTATAGCGGTCGTGTCCTGCGGCAGTTATATGAAAACAATTGCGACTTCTTCATGGGCTTGCCGACAACCATGGCCGCCCATTCTCCACGCATGCTGATGACCGCCCCTTACCTCCGGGCCGGCTTTGTTCCGGTGGTCCGTCAAGACAGCGAAATTCGATCGCTTGAAGAGGCGAAAGGCGAAAAGATTGGTGTGGAAATGATGACCGTTGCCGACTTTCACCTATTTCGTAACGGATATACCCGGGACTTGTACCGCAGTCAGGAAGAGATGTTTCAAGCCTTGCGCGACAGACGGATCAACGTCGCAGTAATGTGGTTCCCCGTGGCCGGTTGGGAAATCAAGAGCCACGCTGATGCCGGGTTGAAGCTACTACCAGTTACCGATCAACGTTTGGAATTCGCCTTAGCCATCGGAGTCAGAAAGGAAGATGCGGATCTACGTTCTAAGATCAACGATATCCTCGACAAACTACGCAGTGACGGAACCCTCGGCCGGATGCTTGCCCATTACGGGTTGGATCGTGCCGACGATTTCGTCCGCTGACCACCGTAGAGGGCTTTGGCTTCAGTAGATCCCTGCGGTGTCCCGTTTCATTCCCATCGAAGCACGCCTGACAAGAATCGTTGTCCGGGTGTGCCTATTGACTAGCGTCCTTTTAGGTTTTCTACCTATTACCAACGCCGGAGAGCTCTCGCGCAAGGCGCTGCAGATGCATTTGCCAGCGCCTCTGCTGGCCCAAGAAAAACTCGCTGACATTGCCGCCTGGCCAATTACGGACGCCTCACGTAACGATGGACAACCTGTCGGCTATGCGTTCGAATCGGTGGATTTCGCCCCTATTCCAGGTTACGAAGGTACACCGGTAAATCTTCTGGTGGTGGTGGATAAGCTTGGGAATTTCGTTGATGTGGAGGTACTGGAACAACATGAACCCATGTTCGTTTTTAGTGGCCTCGGCGAAGGCCCTTTACGTGAATTCGTCAAACAATATATTGGACTGAATCTGGCCAGGGAAATACTCATTGCCTCGGGTTCCGATAGCAACCAAAAACTTACGATCGCAGGAGGGGGGCAACGCCCGGTGATCGACGGGATTTCCAAAGCCACGGCTACCGTACGCATCGTCCACAAATCGATCCTGTCGTCTGCACTTACCGTGGCCCGCACCAAGCTCGGCTTGGCAGGACGGGAACCGAACCGGGCCCCAGCTATCGCCCGCTCCGACCTATTCGAACGCCTCGACTTCGCTCAACTTTTGCAGCAAGGCATGGTCGGGCACCTATTGGCATCCTCCGCAGAAGTCGATGCACTTTTTGCCGGCACCGAATGGGCCGACGTTGGTGGCGATGGCCAGAAAGGCGACGACACCCCTGCGGTCGATCTTTACTTTGCCTACCTGAACGCACCCAGCATTGGGCGCTCATTGTTAGGAGATGAAGCCTACCGCGAGCTATTAACCAAACTAGAGGTCGGACAAACTGCGCTCTGGATCGCCAGTGCCGGGAGTTATTCGATAACAGACGAACGTTTCGTTCCAGGTGGGGAGCCGCAACGATTGGCCTTGTCCCAAGACGGATTACCGCTGGAAATACACGACCTCATTTTCGATATGCCAACTGTTCCTCAAGCGCCGCATTTCGAAATGGCGCGGATATTCACGGTCTTCTCGGAATCTGGTCTGGACCCCGGCAAACCGCTAGATCTATCGATTCTCATTACCAGAGCGAAAGGCATGGTAATCCCGAGAATTATGGAACAGCCGCTCCATCTGAAATATGTTCCTCCCGCCCGACTCTTCTCCTACCCACCCTCACCTTCCCCCGCGCCAGAATGGCTTGCGGCTTGGCGAGCGAGAACTTGGGATATCGGCATCATTTCGGCTTCCCTTATCGCACTGGCAGTCATTTTGTCGAAACCTCGTATGTTCGCGGCGAATCCCCGCCGCATGCAAGCTGTGCGGATCACCTTTCTTGCGTTCACGTTAGTTTTTCTAGGGTGGTACGTTCAGGGCCAGCTATCCATCGTGCAGATTACCGGCGCAATCAAAAGTCTTGTCGCCGGCCGAGGTTTGGAGATATTTCTCTACGATCCCATCTCTTTAATGGTAATCGTCTTTACCCTGCTCACATTTTTTCTCTGGGGGCGAGGCGCTTTTTGCGGCTGGCTCTGCCCTTTCGGGGCCCTCCAAGAATTTGTTGCCATGGCTGCCCGCCGCCTCGGACTTCCTCAATATCAGCCTCCGACAAAGATAAGTGTCTATTTCCCATATCTACGCTACGGTTTGCTACTGCTGCTATGCACCGTTTCCCTGGTGGCACCTCGGGCGAGCGAAGCCTTGGTGGAAGTCGAACCCTTCAAAACGGCGATTACCGTCGGTTTTGACCGTAGCTGGCCTTTCATTGCCTATGCGCTCTTGCTCTTGATTGTTGGGGCTTTCTACTTCAAGTTCTTTTGCCGCGTCCTATGCCCCCTCGGTGCCGCTATGACGCTAGGTGGAAAATTGCGACGCCTAGACTGGGTGCTTCGCCGACGTGAATGCGGAAAACCCTGCCAAACCTGTCGAGCTCGATGTGACTATGATGCTATTGATAGGGATGGAAGTATCCACTACGATCATTGCTTTCAGTGCCTGGATTGCGTGGGGGTGTACCATGACACTGATCGCTGTGCGCCTTTACTACTTTACAAACGCAAGGGTAAGACAATCCCCCTGCGCATCCTCAACTAGGAACAAAGACCGCTCGCTGTTGGTTAGCCAAAAGTGTGAGCGCTAATGGCATTAGCCACCTGCACAAGCTACATTGCAGATAGCAAACCGCACATTGCGGCTCAATCTAAGTAGGGCGAACAGCCGTTAGCATAGTTTGTGCTTAGTTATTTTATGGTTTAAGGTTTTTATGCCGCTCTACCTGCTCGGAAGCCCGGCATGACAGATCGCAGAGTGGACAAGTCCGCCCGCGCACCAGCATTCTTTAGGCCATGAAAATCAACGTCTTAGATCTATAAGAAATTAAGAATTAAGGAGGATTTATGCTTAGAGCCGAACAAAGGGAGCATATCGACCGAGTCGTCCAGATCGCTGCTTCAGGCATAGGAAAAGAAGATGATCCTTTTCGGCGGTCATGGGCGCGCTGTGTCAATGAATACGGCCTGGATCCAACGCGGCCGACGCCGGCCCATATCGTCGAGCAATCCCTGCTGCGAGAACATCGGGAGCAGATGGAGGAATTCATGGGGGTAGCCCGTGCCGGGATGGAGCAGCTTTACAAACGCGTCTCCGGCCTAGGCTATGTGCTTCTACTGACGGACTCCACCGGTATTACTGTCGATTACATCGGCAACGAGCAGTGGGATAGAGATTTGCGACGTGCCGGCCTTTATTTAGGCGCGGACTGGAATGAACAAAGAGCTGGCACCTGCGGCGTAGGAACCTGCATCACCGAACGGGTTCCCTTGACGTGTCACCGCGACGACCATTTCGATGCCAACCATATCAGCCTCACTTGTACGGCCGCTCCGCTTTTCTCTCCAGAAGGCGACTTCATGGGGGTCTTGGATGTTTCCGCCCTCTCCTCCCCCGGTGGCAAAGATTCGCAACAATTGGCGTTCCATCTGACCGTGTTATACGCACAGATGGTCGAAGCATCGAACTTCCTCCGTCATTTCCAACGCTATTGGGTCATGCGTCTTGGTCCGACCTGGGGTTTAGTGGACGTATCCGGCGAGATGTTGGTGGCTTTCGATCGCGATGGCCGGATCGTGGGCGCCAACTCCTATGCCCGCAAAGGCATCACCTTGCCTGACGAAAATGGGGGATCGGGACAAATTGTAGGGCGCTCCGTAGTCGATGTGTTCGAAGTAGACCTGAACCGGATATGGCAACTTGCCCGGAACGGTTCTGCCAACGAGAAATCCGCCCTCAAGGCACGTGAAAGCGATGAACTTTATTACGCTACTATCGTTTCGCCCCGCATCCTGATCCATCCCCAGACGAGTACGGAATCTCGCGATCTAGAGTCGAAGTCAATCTCTGTGGAGCTGACCGCACTGGATCGGCTATCCGAGAATGATCGGCAAATGTCCCGCATCATCGACCAATGCAAACGTCTGGTGAATAAGAAGGTCAACATCCTTTTGCATGGTGAGACTGGGACAGGTAAAGAAGTCATGGCCAAGGCCCTGCATCAATCAAGCAATCGGCGGGACAAGCCTTTCATTGCCGTTAATTGCGCAGCGATCCCCGAATCCTTGATCGAAAGTGAGCTGTTCGGCTATACCAGCGGTTCGTTCACCGGGGGACGAACCAAAGGTAAGAAAGGGCTGATAGCACAATCGGATGGCGGCACCCTGTTTCTCGATGAGATCGGCGATATGCCCTTGCAACTGCAAACTCGCCTGTTGCGAGTGCTGGCTGAGGGCGAAGTAATGCCCATCGGTGCGGAAAAGGCCATACCCATTGACCTGACCGTGGTATCCGCGTCCCACAGGGACTTGCGACGACTGATCGCTGAAGGCGTATTTAGGGAAGATCTGTACTACCGTTTGGCAGCAGCATCTCTATTTATCCCCGCCCTGCGGGAAAGATCGGACAAGGAGTACGTCATCCGCAGGATATTGGAAGAAGAAGGCGATCGGCTTGAGCTCTCCCCGGAAGTGAGTCCCCGGGCTTTAGAAGCTTTGGCAAACTATGAATGGCCCGGAAACGTCAGGCAGCTTCGCAATGTGCTGCGTTTCGCCTTGGCGATTTGCGACGACGGATATATCGACGCCTGCCACCTCCCTGAAGACCTAAGCACCGACAATCATGCGCTGCCCAATATGCGCAAAGCTATACCCATGACAGCTTTGGGATTAGACATCCCAAACAAGAACGAAACCATTACAGTCGAATACGAATCCGATGCCCAAACACTGCTGGGCGCCTTGCGTCGCCATCGTTGGAATATCACCGCGGTGTCAGAGGAAATGAAGATCTGCCGCTCCACTGTTTATCGGCAGATGAAACGTTATCGCATCGTACAACCCAATCACTCTTAGTGGCGCTAAGCGTCCAGATGCCGCAGGATCAGTGCGACACATGCCTGAGCAGAAGCTACACTTGCAGCAAAAATAGCTACAAGTGTAGCTTCTGGCGGAGGCCCAAAGTTATGGGTTCAAGGCGGGATCAATCTGCAGCGACTAGCGTACTTGTGCATATCGAGAACGGAATTCAGTCCAGTTTTCTGGCGAATAGTGGTCTGGTAGTTGAAAATCGTTTTTTCGCTTAGGCACAAGCGGTCGGCAATTTCGGCAACCTCCCTTCCCTGAGCCAGCAGGCGGAAGATTTCGAATTCCCGAAGCGATAACTTCGAGGGGGGGGAAACGGTCTGTCGTACCACCTTCGCCACGCCAGCCACATCATCCGAAAATACTGCAACACCGAGTGCCGCACTACGCACTGCTGCGACCAGTACATCCGGATGACTGCTCTTGGTGACATATCCTGTCGCTCCAGCTTGTAGCGCCTGGGACACCATATCCGCTGCATCGTGCATGGTGAAGATCAACACCGCGAGGCCTTGTCCGCAAGCTCGAAGCCGCAGCAAAGTTTCCAAACCACCCCGACCAGGCATGGACAGATCAAGAATAAGCACATCCGCAGTATTTTTCTTCAACCACTGGTAAACCGCTTCGCCATCAGGGAACTCTGCCACCACCTCGAATCCTGGCTCCAATTCCAGCAATCTACGATAGCCGGTGCGCACAACGGCATGGTCGTCAGCGAGGACGATTCGAATTACTTTATTGGTCACGCTTCCGTCCCACCATTTGTCCTGACTGCGACACGTCATTTTTCATCGTGGACATCCGCCACGCAGAATATTGACCAGCAAGCTCCCACCGGAAATTCAGGAAGCCTGGTTGCCGTGCGGCAGAAAATTCGACACCTATTGCATTCATTTGGGTAAGAAGGTCATCTCTAGTCCGCGGGGCTTGTGGAATGACGCTTCTCCTCACACCTCGATCAATCCATTCCGGACGGCGATGAGGGCGATCTCGGCGCCGTTGCTGACCTTGAGCTTCTGCTTGATGTGATAGAGATGGGTACCCACGGTGCTGCCCGAGAGATGGAGCTCCTCGGCCACCTGCTGCACCGAACGGCCCTGGGCCAAGTGCAGGAAGACCGCGTACTCGCGGTCGGTCAGGGTCTCCGCCGGATGGCCGCCATCCCCCATCTGCGCCAAAGCCAAGGCCGGCGCCAGGGCCGGATCGATGGTGCGCTTGCCCGCCGCCACCTGGTCCGCCGCCGCAAGGAACGTATCGGGCTCGCACTGCTTGGCCACATAACCCGTCGCCCCCAAGCGCAACGCCCGCAGGGGCGTCACGCTGTCGATATGGGCAGACAGCATCAGCACCTTCGCCTGGGGATGCCAAGCCATCAAACGTTCCAACGCCACCAGCCCCCCCATCCCTGGCATGGACACATCCATCACCAGCAAAGGCGGCGTATGCAAGCCGTAGAGCCGCAAGGCTTCCTCGCCATTGGCCGCCTCCAAGGGCGGCAGGGCGCCCGCACCCTCCAGCAGCAGGGCGAAACCGCGGCGGACCAAGGCATGGTCATCCGCCAGCAGGGCTTGGATGCCGCGTAGATGAGGTAGAGGGGATTCAGCCATGGCAACGGGTTCCCTTGCTTAATGAAGGATGGAATGGATCGCCAGGACAGGACGCTTGCCCGGCATGTTTTCTTGGGGCCCCTTGGTGTTCTTGGCGGCCTTGGTGATGTCAACTTCGGGCATCGTCATGCCCCGATTCCATGGCGGGCGTCGGCCAAGGGCAGCATCGCCCGCAAACACGTACCGCCCCGGGGCGGCGTGCGCAAGGTCAGTTGCCCCCCCAGACCCGCCAGGCGCTCCCGCAGGCCGGTGAGACCGAAGCCGGCGGGTTGGCAGGCGGTTGACCGGGCTGCCGCAAGGCCGCGGCCGTCGTCCGCCACCTCGGCGATGGCATGGCTGCCGTCGCAATACAGGCGGACCCGGACACAGCGGGCCTCGGCATGGCGGACGACATTGGTCAGGCCTTCCTGCACCAGGCGCAGCAAAGCCTGACTCTGGTCTTCAGCCAAGGCCGGCAACTCGCCCAACTCCGCTTCCAGGCGAATGCCGCTGTGACGGCCACGCCAAGCCAACAGGTGACGCTCCAGCGCCTCCGCCAGGCCGCGGTCGAGGACCGCCGGGCGCAGGCGCTGGAGGATGCCGCGGACTTCCTGCTGCATTTCCCCCGTTACCGCCAGGATGCTTTGCGCGGTGCTGTGCAGTTGTGCCTTGTCCCGGGTGCGTTGGGCGATGGCGCCGGCCAGGGCGCGCACGGCGGTGATGCCCTGGGCCAGCTCGTCGTGCAACTCCCGGGCGAGGGCGGTGCGTTCGTCTTCCAGGCGGGCATTGAGGCGCACCGCCACCGCCTGCTCGCTTTCCAGCAGGACGTTGTGCCGCACCGCGTCGTCCAGCCGGTCGTTCATGGCGTTGAAACTGCGGGCCAGACGCATCAGCTCCGGCACCGGGTAGAGGGGCAGGCGGGTGGAGAATTGTCCTTGTCCCGTCTTGTCCAGGGCGGCCATCACCTCATCCAGGGGATGCAGGCTGCGGTTGAGGGCGCGCCAGGTGGCGAGGAACAGCACACCCAGCAGGGCAAGGGCCCAACCGGTCATGGCGACCAGGTCGTCCCAGGCATCCAGGGTGGCGCGGGAGGCATCCGGCGTCAGCACCAGGGTGAGCCGACCCAGCGGGATGGCGATGGGCGGGAAAGTTGGTTGCACCAGGGCGGCAAACCAGGCGGGCGCTTGGCGGCCGGCCTTGTACACCGGCCCCGGCGCCCGGTAGCGCAGGCTGCCGTCGGCGGCGAAGGCTTCAAGGCCGTTGGCGCGGATGCGGCCGATATCGC
>RXJP01000030.1:11656-16579 GCA_003963315.1 Rhodocyclaceae bacterium
CCACCCGGTTGGCCGCTTCGATTTCCTCATAGATACCGTTGCGCGTCTGGTTCAGCCATAGGCCGCCCAGGGTCAGCAACAGGGCGGCGGCGAGGGCGGTGCACACCAGGCTGATGCGGGTGCGGAAGGAGAGGGCCGGCCTCATGTCTTGCCCAGCCGGTAGTGGATGGGGACCACGATGTCCAGTTCGCCGCCCCCCAGGGTGTCCGGCGGGGCCGGCAGCGGTGCGCTGTCCTGCACCAGTTGCAGGGCATTGCGGTCGAGGATGTCGTAGCCGCTGGAGCGGGCGATCTGCACGTCCAGCAGGGCGCCCTTGCGGGCAATGCGCAGATGCAGTTGCACCTCGCCCTGCCAGCCGCGCATTTCCGCCAGGCGCGGATAACGTTGCAGGCGGCCCAGGCGTTCGCTCAAGGTCTGGCCGTAGCTGGCCAGGGTGGCGGCGGACGGGGGGTGGAGGGAAGTGCCAGGTAGCGTTGTCGCGGCATTTGCGCCAGGTGTTGCGCCCGGAGGCGGGAGGACGGGCGCGGTGACCGAGGCGGCGATGGGAGGGGCAACCGGTGTGGCAATCGGCGTGGCAATGTTGGCGGCAGGCGTTGTCGGCGCGGAGTCCATTGCCTTGGCCGCCGAGGTTAAGACCGGCGCAGGCGGCCGCGAAGAGGCGTGGGCCTGCATCGTGCGCACCGCAGGGGCGGGCGCTGTCGACTGTGCCGGCGCCTGGGCCGGCAGCAACATGGCTAGCAATGGGGGACGGCTGGGGGGCGCGCTCCGGGTGGCCCGATGCGGCCAGGCCAGGATGACGACGTGGGCCAACAGCGAGATGACCAGCGCCCATTGCCCCGTGCTCAGGGAAACCTTCAGGCCGGTGTCCTGTGCGTGGTGAGAAAGGACCAGGGTCGTCATGGCGGTCCGAGACGGCTCAACGGGCCTTCAGTGCCGCTTGCTCTGCGGCGGGGAACAGATGGCCTACGGAGCGCCGGTATTCCGAAGTGATGACGGCCATATCCTTGAATTCCTCCGGCTTGGCATGGGCCATCACTTCGTTCATGTCCTCGCCGTGCTCGGCGCCTTCGTTCACTGTGCGCACCAGCCATTGCAGATAACGCCGCGTCTGGCGGATGGGCGCGGCATCGGTGCTGACGGGGCCATGGCCGGGTACCAGGCGGGTAAAACCGGGTTCTTGCGTGATGGCTTCCAGACGATCCAAGGCGGCCAGCCAGCGCTCGATATGGGCATGGGGCGTGGTGGGGGCGCGGCCGTTGAACACCAGGTCGCCGGCGAACAGCACGCCGCTGCTGTGGTCATACACGGCGAGGTCGCTGCTTGTGTGGCCTTCCAGGGCGATCAACTCAAGGGTATGCCCCCCCAGGTTGAGACGTCCGGCCTGGGCATCCTGTTCTGGGGCCTTGGCTTCGGTGTCCTTCATCCAGTCACCGTTGAGCCGGTACATGTTTTCGGCGAAGGCATTACCTTCCTTCAGCATCTGCTGCCGGGCGCCGGGCAGGGCGTAGAGCGTGTTGGCGGGAAAGGCCTGGTTGCCGAGGAAATGGTCCGGGTGGGCGTGGGTGTTGAAGACCCGCAGGATGGGCTTGTCGCTCACCGTAGCGATGGCCGCACGCATCTGTTGGCCGTAGCGCAGGGAGGGGCCGCTGTCGATCACCACCACGCCGTCGGCGGTGACGATGAAGCCGGTGTTGACGATGTTGCCGCCGTTGTTGAAATTGAAATCCTCGTTGCGGCCGGGAAAGACGTAAACATCCTTGGCGACGGCCAGGGGTTTCAGCCCGTAGTCGAAGCCCGCCGCCATGACCAGGGTGGCGACGAAGAGGAGGAGCAGGATGGGGAGGCGGTTCGCTTTCATTGTTCCACCCAAGCCTGGAAACGGTTGCCGTTGTTATCCCGTCCCTGCACTTGCAGGCGTTCGCCGTTGCGCTGGGGCAGGCGCAGGGTGAATACCGGATTTTCCGATACGGGCTCGTGGGGTTCTATGGTCATCAGGGTCCGGCCCTGGCCATCCTTGATATCGATCTGTTGCAGATAGAAGGCCGGTACGGTGCCGGAGAGGCCGGTGTCCATGGGATGGATGATGCGCAGGCGCAGACGGCTGTCCTGGTCCTCACGCCAGATGCGGCTGCTGACTTCCCCGAGGTGCTGCTGCCATTCGGGGGAGGCGGAACCGGTGGAGGGCACGGTGCAGCCGCCGCCGGTGGTGGTGACCAGGGCGCCGCCCACATGCCAGGTGCCATCGGCGGTGCGGGCCGCGGCGCGCACGGGGGACGACTGTTGCAGCTTGAGGCGGAAGCCCAGGTAGGGCAGGGAAGCCCGAGGCGTGAAGGCAAGGGCGCGCAGGATGGGGTTGAAGTCGGCGAACACCAGCACCGTCTCCACGTCGGCCAGCGCGGCGGCGTCCACAGTGACGGGCACATTGAGCGGATCTTCCGCCACTTCGGGCGCGGCGACCTTGACCCGGCTGTCGAACACCACCTTGGCGCCGGCGAAGAATTGCTTGCGCATGTCGCCCCAGCGCGGCGAACCGAGGGGGTCCCCGTCGGCGGCAGCGGATGCACCAGCGGCGTGGGCGACGGATGCGGCCAGGGTGAACAGGGCAAGGGCAAAGAATCTGTGTGGCTTCAATTTCCACTCCTCCGGGGCGGCGCGGCTTAAGGACTTGGCGCGCTCTTGTCTGCTTCCTAATAAGCAAGCTTCACAGCAAGCTTCATGCCCTGGCGGGAGGCCCGCGCCAGGCGGTGTAAGCAGCGGTGGGACAGTTGTGCCACGACGGACGGTGTTGCACCTTGGAGCAGGTGGCGATATTTGAAGCAGAAAGTATTTATGTTGGAAACGGTTTCTCCGCCATTCACCGGGAATTTTTCCTTGGCACAGGCTTTGCAGACAGGTATCCACGGACGGCGAAAAGAAGTGGGGCCGTTACGTTGCAGATCCGAATGCAATCCGCTCAGCAGGTATTGCAGACCAATAAACCAAGGAGGCATTGAATGAAACAGGGAAACAAAACCGGGCGCATTTCCTTCGCCCTGACGCTGATGGCTGCGGCCTTCGTCGGCCTGGGCCAAGCCCAAGCCAAGGAAGTGACCGATGCGGATATCGTCAATGACGCCAAGACACCGGGCGACGTGCTCAGCTTTGGCCTGGGCACCCAAGGTCAGCGTTATAGCGAGCTCACCGCCGTCAACACCAAGACCGTGAAGGACCTGGTACCTGTCTGGTCCTTCTCTTTCGGCGGCGAGAAGCAGCGCGGCCAGGAATCCCAGCCCGTCATCTTCGACGGCAAGATGTATGTCACCGCTTCTTACAGCCGTCTCTTCGCCCTGGACGCCAAGACCGGCAAGAAGCTGTGGAAGTATGAGCATCGGCTGCCCGACGGCATCATGCCCTGCTGTGACGTGATCAACCGCGGTGCCGCCCTCTACGGTGACCTGGTGATCTTCGCCACCCTGGATGCCCAACTGGTGGCCATGAACAAGGACACCGGCAAAGTGGTGTGGAAGGAAAAGCTGGATGATTACGCCGCCGGCTACTCCGCTTCCGCCGCGCCCCAGATCGTCAAGGGCATGGTCATCACTGGCGTGTCCGGCGGTGAATTCGGTATCGTCGGCCGCATCGACGCCCGTGACGCCAAGACCGGCAAGCTGATCTGGACCCGTCCCACCGTCGAAGGCCACATGGGCTACAAGTTCGACAAGGACGGCAACAAGACCGAGACCGGTGTTTCCGGCACCACCAACGCCACCTGGACCGGTGACATGTGGAAGACCGGCGGCGCGGCCACCTGGAACGGCGTCACCTACGATCCCGAGACCAACCTGATCTTCGCCGGCACCGGCAACCCCGCGCCCTGGAACAGCCATCTGCGCCCCGGCGACAACCTGTTCTCCTCCTCCACCGTGGCCATCGAGCCCGAGTCCGGCAAGATCGTTTGGCACTACCAGACCACGCCCCACGATGGCTGGGACTTCGACGGTGTGAACGAGTTCGTCTCCTTCGACTACAAGGGCAAGGATGGCAAGGTGGTCAAGGCAGGCGGCAAGGCCGACCGCAACGGCTTCTTCTTCGTGCTTGACCGTACCAACGGCAAGCTGCTCAATGCCTTCCCCTTCGTCAAGGACATCACCTGGGCCAAGAGCATCGATCTCGCCACCGGCCGTCCCAATTATGTGGACGACAACCGCCCCGGCGATCCCGCCGCTGGCGACGGCAAGCAGGGTAAATCTGTGTTCGCCTCGCCTTCCTTCCTCGGTGGCAAGAACCAGATGCCCATGGCCTACAGCCCCAAGACCGGCCTGTTCTACGTGCCCGCCAACGAGTGGGGCATGGACATCTGGAACGAGCCCGCGTCCTACAAGAAGGGCGCCGCCTTTATGGGCGCCGGCTTCACCATCAAGGCGCTGCATGACGACCACATCGGCGTGATGCGTGCCATGGACCCGGCCACGGGCAAGGTCGTTTGGGAAAACAAGAACTACGCGCCTCTCTGGGGCGGCGTGCTAACCACCGCCGGCGGCCTGGTGTTCTACGGAACGCCTGAGGGTTTCCTGAAGGCGGTGGATGCCAAGACGGGTAAGGAACTGTGGAAGTTCCAAACCGGTTCCGGCGTAGTGGCGCCTCCCGTCACCTGGACGCAAGACGGCGAGCAGTACATCTCCGTGGTGTCCGGTTGGGGTGGTGCGGTTCCCCTCTGGGGCGGCGATGTGGCCAAGCGCGTGAATTACCTGGAACAGGGCGGTTCCGTCTGGGTGTTCAAGCTGCACAAGTCCTGAGTCGCGATGTTTCATACCCATGCCCATACAGCGGGCATGGGACTTGCGCCGGTGGGGGTGATGCCCTACCGGCGTTTTGCTTTGTGTTTTGATAAAGGAGATCCACCATGCATTCCCTGCGCAAGCTACTGTGTGCCGCAGTCCTGCT
>RXJP01000030.1:16629-41254 GCA_003963315.1 Rhodocyclaceae bacterium
CTCGCCCAGGCCGACGGGGCCCTGGACGCCAAGATGACCAAGCTGGCTTCGGCTTCCGGCTGCTTCACCTGCCACAGCATCGAGTCGGGCAAGCCCGGCCCCAACGGCATGGCGCCCATCGGCCCCGCCTGGCAGGACGTGGCCAAGCGTTACCAGGGGGACAAGAAGGCCGCCGATGCGCTATTGAAGACGGTGCTGCAAGGCTCCAATCCCTACGGCAGCCACTGGAAGGACAAGGTCAGCGGCCTCGCCATGCCGCCCAATGCCGTGGCGATCAAGGAAGCCGATGCGAAGATGTTGGTGAAGTGGATTCTGGCGCTGAAATAAGTAAGACAAGCAAGGCAAGCGCTTTCAACACAGAGGACTCAGAGACACAGAGAGCTCAGAGGGAATTCAAGAGAGGCAAGCCATTCCTTGGTTGCCTTGTTTTTCTCCGTGTCCTTTGTGCCTCCGTGTTCTCTGTGTCAAAGGCGCTTGCTGTTGATCTTCCGCCTTACGGCTCCGCGTCCTGTTGCAGCTTGCGGTAGAGGGTAGTGCGGGTGATGCCCAGTTCCCTCGCTGCGGCGGAGATATTGCCGCCGCAACGGGTGACGGCCTCCTTGACCAGGCGGACTTCGCTGGCGCGCAGGCTGTGGTGGGAAGTCGTCGGGCCGTTGCTCGTCCCGCCTTCCGAGAGTTCTGCCGGCAGGTGTTCCGGTCGGAGCAAAGGTGTCGCGGGATCGATCATGGCCGCCGCCAGGCGCAGTACGTTGCGCAATTGGCGGATGTTTCCCGGCCAGGGGTGGCGGCGCAAAAGATCCAGGGCTTCTGCCGTGAGGCGCGGTGCCTGGCCGCCGCATTCCTGTTCCAGGATGCGCTGGGCCAGGGCGGCCAGGTCCGAGCGTTCCCGTAGCGGCGGAATGCAGAGGGACATGCCGCTGAGGCGGAAGAACAGGTCGGCGCGGAAGCTGCCCTCCGCCACTTTTTCCTGCAAGGGTTGGTGGCTGGCGCAGATGATGGCGATATCCAAGGGAATTTCCTCGCCGCCGCCCAGGGGGGAAACGCTACGGGTTTCCAACACCCGCAGCAGCACCGATTGCAGGCCGACGGGCATGTCACCGATTTCGTCCAGGAACAAAGTGCCGCCGTGGGCCTCCCGCAGCTTTCCCGCCGAACCCTGCTGGCGCGCCCCGGTGAAAGCGCCTTCGCTGTAGCCGAACAGTTCCGCTTCGATCAGCGGGCCGGGGATGGCGGCGCAGTTGATGGCGACGAAGGGGCCCCGGCTGCGCAGGGAGCTGAGATGGCAGGCCTGGGCGAATACTTCCTTGCCGCTGCCCGTCTCGCCCTGGATCATCAGCGGAATGTTGCGGTCCACCACCCGCAGGGCGCGTTGTATCGCCGCCTTCATGCGGCTGTCGCCGGTATCGAGGCGCACCAGGGGCAAGGCAGTGTCGTCATCCTGGGATGTCTCCACTGCCGCTGCCTCGGGGATGAGGAAAGCGGGGGGCTGGGTCAGCCGGCTCCAGAAGGTTTGTCGCCGTGTATTCACCAGGCAGACGGGGCGATCCGCTGCGGATTTCAGCAGGCGCTGTTTTTCCTGGGGCGAGAGGTGCAGCGCTTCATCAATGGCGCGTCCGTGGCAGGCCCCGGAAAATTGTCTGGCGCGGCGATTCAAGGCCGCCACCCGGCCTTCCTCGTCGACCACCAGGATGCCCTCCAGGGGCGTGGCCAGGGCTTCCTGGCTGGGGGCGATGCGGATTTGGCAAAGGGCATGGGGGTGGGTTTCCACCAGGCGGGTCTCGATCAGGTCCACCGCGTTCTGCACCAGGGCCCGGGCGTGGGGGATGGAGAGGTCGCCGTCGCTGATGATGCCCAGCACGCCCAGGATGCCGCCATCATTGTCGGGCATGGGAATAGGGCAGGCGATGCCGCGCAGGAAGCGGTGACGCAGCAGGTAGTGTTCGTCTTCGATCACCGCCGCCGCCTGTCCTTCATTCAGGGCGAGGCCGATGGCGTTGGTGCCCATGCGTTCTTCGCTCCAGACGGCGCCGGGAAAAAGCGCGATTTCTTCCGCCCGGGCGACGATGCCAGGGTCGCCCAGGGTGCGCAACACCGTGGCGCTTTCGTCGGTGAGCACGATCAAGGAGGAGGTGCGGGCCAGGGATTGGTGCAGGTGTTCGATCAGGGGATGGGCGTAGGCGATCAGCCTGGATTTTTCTTCCAGGCGCAGATTCAGCGCGCTGCGGCGGAGTCCGCCGTCCATGGCGGTATCGGCCATGTCCAACCCCTGTTGGGCGCAACGCTCCCAGGAGCGGCGGATGGATTCACGGGGAATGGGCCTGTTCATGGCCGCACATTGCGCAGGAAACGTGCCTCGGGAAAAAGTCGGTGATTGCCGCAAAACGCCCAAGCCGCCCTGTTCGGCCTGCTCTGGCATGAAGCAGATGTAAAAAAATGGGACAGCGCTGCCCGGGCAGGAGCGGTCTTTACCTCGTCCCGCGCCGGAGGGAACAGGATGTCGCCGCGTGTTATCCGTGTCCTTTCCTCTTTTTGTGCGCCAGCATGTGTTTTAAGAAGAAAATGTTAAAGCCTGGCATGTTCAATGCTGATAGCCAGGCAACGCATCGCTTGCGTTGCTTACTACGTAGTCTCAGACAAACATCAGGAGGAACATATGCTGTACGCACTTCCCGGCACCGCTGGTGCAAAGGTTCAATACAAGGCCAAGTACGACAACTTCATCGGCGGCAAGTGGGTCGCGCCGGTCAAGGGCCAGTACTTCGATGTGATCACCCCCATCACCGGCAAGCCCTATACCCAGGCCGCCCGTTCCACTGAAGAGGACATCAACCTCGCCCTCGACGCCGCCCACGCCGCCGCCGACAAGTGGGGCCGCACTTCCGTCACCGAGCGTTCCAACATCCTGCTCAAGATCGCCGACCGCATCGACGCCAATCTGGAATTGCTGGCCTACGCCGAGACCGTGGACAACGGCAAGGCGATCCGCGAAACCCTCAACGCCGACGTGCCCCTGTCTTCCGACCACTTCCGTTATTTCGCCGGCTGCCTGCGCGCCCAGGAAGGCAATCTCTCCGAGATCGACGAGAACACCATCGCCTATCACTTCCATGAGCCCCTGGGCGTGGTCGGTCAGATCATCCCCTGGAACTTCCCCCTGCTGATGGCGGCCTGGAAACTGGCCCCCGCTATCGGCGCCGGCAACTGCGTGGTGTTGAAGCCCGCCGAATCCACCCCCATCAGCATCCTGCTCCTGGCCGAGCTGATCGCCGACCTGTTGCCCCCCGGCGTGCTCAACATCGTGAACGGTCTTGGCCGCGAAGCCGGCATGCCGCTGGCCACCAGCAAGCGCATCGCCAAGATCGCCTTCACCGGCTCCACCGCCACCGGCCGCGTCATCGCCCAGGCCGCCGCCACCAACCTGATTCCCGCGACGTTGGAACTGGGCGGCAAGTCCCCCAACATCTTCTTCGCCGATGTGGCGGCCCAGGACGACGACTTCCTCGACAAGGCCATCGAAGGCCTGGTGCTGTTCGCCTTCAACCAGGGCGAAGTGTGTACCTGTCCTTCCCGCGCCCTGATCCACGAATCCATCTACGACAAGTTCATGGAACGCGCCCTGGCCCGGGTCAAGGCCATCAAGCAACTGAGCCCCCTGGATACCGACTCCATGATGGGTGCCCAGGCTTCCCAGATGCAGATGGACAAGATCCAGTCCTATCTCAAGTTGGGTAAGGAAGAAGGCGCCCAGTGCCTGATCGGCGGCGACCGCGCCCAGATGGGCGGCGAGCTGGCGGAGGGTTACTACATCCAGCCGACCCTGTTCAAGGGGCACAACAAGATGCGCATCTTCCAGGAAGAAATCTTCGGCCCCGTGCTGGCGGTGACCACCTTCAAGACCGAAGCGGAAGCGCTTGAGATCGCCAACGATACCCCCTACGGCCTCGGCGCCGGCGTGTGGACCCGCGATGGCAGCACCGCCTATCGCATGGGGCGCGGCATCAAGGCCGGCCGTGTGTGGACCAACTGCTACCACGCCTATCCCGCCCATGCCACCTTCGGCGGCTACAAGGAATCCGGCATCGGTCGCGAGACCCACAAAGTGATGCTGGACCACTATCAGCAGACCAAGAACCTGCTGGTCAGCTATAGCCCCAAGGCCCTGGGCTTCTTCTAAGCATCGATGCGCGTCCGGTGGATATCCATCGGACGCGGCAGATTCCACTGCGTGTAAGTCTTTCGGGCGGCCTCGGCCGCCCATTTTTTTAGGGAGTCGCCATGGTTGAGAAAGTGGTCGCCACCGAGGCGGCGTTGAATGTGATCGAGACCCTCAAGGCCAAGTTCGGCCCGCTCATGTTCTTCCAGTCCGGCGGCTGTTGCGATGGCAGTTCGCCCATGTGCCATCCCGAAGGCGAATTCATCGTCGGCCCTTCCGATCTGCTCCTGGGCGAGATCGGCGGCTGCCCCTTCCACATCACCGCCTCCCAGTACGAATACTGGCAGCACACCCAGCTCATCATCGATGTCACGGCAGGCACGGGCAACGGCTTTTCCCTGGAAGGGCCGGAAGGATGGACCTTCCTTACCCGTTCCCGGCTGTTCACCGATGAAGAGTGGGCATCGTTGCAGGCCGATGCCGTAACGCCCGGCCGTGCTTAATTTTGTTTGAAAGGTTAGTCATGAAATCCTCCCTTGTTCTGGCCCTGATCGCGGGCGTCCTGTCTTCCGCCTCCGTCCAGGCTTCCGAAGCCATCATCAAGAAGGCCCGTTGCGTGGCCTGCCATGCCGTGGATACGAAACGTATCGGCCCGCCCTACAAGGAAGTGGCGGAGAAATATCGCGGCGATGCCGGCGCCGCCGAGCGGCTGATGCACAAGGTGCGCAACGGCGGCAGCGGCGTATGGGGCGATATGCCCATGCCCCCCAACGGCACCGACAAGATCAGCGATGCCGATCTGGCCCTTGCCGTGGAGTGGATACTGGGTTTGAAATAAGCGCCGACTGCTCCAAGTCTTATAAAGCACTTGCTCCACGGTGGAGCAAGTGCTTTATTTCTAAACAATCGGTTGGAGCATTTGTGGTGTTGGGAGCGCTGACCGTCAGCTTGGGAGGACGAATTAAGACTGCCGCTTCCCCGGCAACATGCGGGACAGGATGCCATCCCGGCGCAGGGCGTGGAATAAGGCGGCGCCGATGTGCAGGGCCACCATGGCGGTGAGCAGGATGACGACGGACTTGTGGGCCAGGTTGAAGACGGCGTTGAGGCTGTCGTCCGGTTCCCAGGGCTTGGGCAGAACGACCCCGAAGAACTTCATGGGGTATTTGGTGAACGAGGCCGATAGATAGCCGCACACCGGGGCCAGCACCAGCAGGGCGTAGAGCAGGCGGTGGGTATGTTCCGCCGCTATCTGTTGCCAGCGCGGCAGAGAATCCGGCGTTGCGGGCGGCCGATGGCCGGCGCGCCAGGCCAGGCGCAGGGCGATCAGCACCAGGCCGCAGAGGCCCAGAGACTTATGCAGCGCCACGGCGGTCGAGAAATCCGGCCCCTTGGGCAGGGTACCCATCCAGTAGCCGATGCCCAGCAAGGCCAGCACAAGGGCGGCCTGGAGCCAGTGCAGGGCCATGGCGGGGCGGGTATAACGAGGTACGCTCATCGGATCACCACCCCCCAGGGCAGTTCCCCGACGGGGATATCCTGCGTCTTGGCCAAGGTTTCCGTATCGATCACGGAAACGCTGCCCGAGCGGCCGTTGGCCACGTAGAGCCGCTTGCCGTCCGGGGTCAGGGCCATGTTCCAGGGGCGCTTGCCGACTTCGATGGTGGCGACCACGCGGTTATCGACGGTATCAATGGCGTTCACCGTGCCGTCCTTGCCGTTGGAGACGTAGACCCGGCGACCCGCGGGATCCATGGCGACGCCATTGGGATTGATGCCCAAGGGAATTTCCGCCAGCACCTTGCGGGCGGCGGTATCCACCACATACACCTTGCCCGCCAGTTCGCAGGCGATGTAGGCCCGGCTGCCGTCGGGCAGGAAGGCGATGCCCCGGGGGCGTTTGCCCACCGCGATCTGGCCCGCCTGGCGGCCTGAGGCCAGGTCGATCACATCCACCTGCTCCGCTTCCTCCGCGCTGACGTAGAGCCAGCGGCCGTCGGGGCTGAACACGGCATGCTCGGGGTTCTTGCCCTGCACCTTGATTTCGGCCTGTTTGGACAGGCTGGCGGCATCCAGCAGCACCACGCTGTTGCTACCCTCCACCGCCACGGCGATGCGCTTACCGTCAGCGGAGGTGTAGATGCCCTCCGGCGATTCGCCCAGGGGCACTTGGCGCTCCACGGTGCCTTTGGCGGTATTGACCAGCACCAGACTGTTGCTTTGGGCATCGGTGAGATAAAGCCAGCGGCCGTCAGGGCTGGCGGCGATGCCCCGGGGCCGCTTGCTCACGGTGATGGTGGTCTGGGGTTGGACGCCGCTGGTGTCGATGACGCTCACCGTGCCCGATTTTTCGTTGGGCACATAGGCGGTGGGGGCGGCCAGGGCATTGAGAGAAGAGATGACGCAACCCGCCAGTCCCGCAAACAATAGTGCCCGACTTGAATGCGAGTGGTAATTCCGGCGTGTTTGCGTCACATTATTCTCCTGGTAGTTGTAGGGTAATGCCGTAATTGGCGAAAATCCGTTTGACTTCGCCCTCCTTCTGCAACTTCGACAGGGCATGGCTCACTGTCTCCGCAAGCTTGGCGTTGTCGCTCTTCACCGCCATGCCTAGAGCCCAGTTATCGACTTTAAGTTCCGGCATTTTTACCGCATCCAATTGAAAGCGGGAAGGCGTGTCCAGGGTTTTCAGGGCTGCCTCAAGCTCTGCCCTGGGTCCCATGACGGCGGCCACTTCTCCGGCCTGCATTCCTTTTACCGCCAAGGGCACAGATTTATAGTGCACCACTTGTTCCCGCAGGCGGCCATTGAGGGCGCTAAGCAGGAAGGCATCGGACAGGGTGGTCAATTCGACGCCGATTTTTTCCCGGGTGAACACTTCCAAGGCCACGGCGGCGGAGCCTACCACCTTTTTCGGAATCCGCTGCGGATCACGGGCCACGGCAATGGTTTCCACCGTATAGGGGGCGAAGATACGGACCTGGCTGTTGGCCTTGGCGAGACGCTCGTCGTAGGGGACGTGCATCATCAGATCCCCTGGCCGATTGCCCAGGTAATGGCCTTTCCACACCATATTGCGCAGGTCGTCGTTCATGTCCTCGTCGGCGTTGAACCAGGCGATGTCGGCCTTGAGGCCGAGCTCCTTGGCGACCGCCTGGGCCAGGTCCACGTCGATCCCCTTGCCGTTGTAGGAATAGGGCGGATAGTCGTTGTAAACGGCAATCCGCAGCGTGCCCGGCTGGGCTGTTATACCGCCATCCCCTTCCGCAGCCTGGGGTTGAGGTGTGGCCAATACCAACGCCCCAAGGGCGGCCAGGGCGGAGAGGAGGCGCACTCCCTTAATCGGCAACACGGACGGTCTCCAGCCAACTGCGGATAGCCCACATGGCTTCCTGGGAGAAGATGCCTTCGAAGGGCGGCATATACACGCGGCCATCCCGGGTGGAGCCGTGGCGGATGCGGTTGAGGAAAATCTCGTCTCCCTCGTTGCCTTCCGGCAGATAGCGCAGGTCCGGCGCGATGCCGCCGGAAACGGCGCCCAGTCCGTGGCAGCGGGCGCAGTTCTGATTGAAGGCGGAAGCGCCGATGTGGATGGCGGTTTCGTTCTTGCGGTAAGGATTGGCGGCCAGCCACTCCTTGCCCACGGGCTGGAGTCCGGTGGTATCCACTGCCTGGGGGGTGACGTCCCCGTGGGCCTGGGCTTGGATTGCGACGGCGGCCAGCAATAGGGCTGGCAACAGGCCGCGACGGATGAATCGATATGCACTCACTTGATGTCCCCTTGAATACTCGGGTTGTTGAAACCCGCCGGAAAGCCGCTCCGGCGATGCCTAGGTCTGGGTCGCTAGGTACTGAGGCAGTCAGCAAGGGATGTGCCACGGGAAGATGGCTGTCAGATTGTATTAAGTTTGAAGCGTTAAGATGCATTTGTTGATAACTGAAGCAATCTGGCAAAGGAATTGCTACAACGGGATGGCACACCCGTTGTTAAAAAAATGGGCAGGTGCACCGGGACGAAACAATTTGAAGTATTAACTAAAGTAATAGAAGATGCGGCAGAGGCAAGCTGCACTCCGAGGAGATGGAACATGATTCGACAACACGCTTCAGCCTTGGGCGACATAGGTCGCCAGATACGGGAAGTCAGGGACATCTACTTCGGCCGCGGCGAAACGCCGGCCGACCTTGCCAGCAGTACCTTGATACGTTCCTGGGAGCGTTGTCGGCAAAGCGGCCTGGAGCCGATGCGGGCCACGGATGTGGCGCCCCTTTCCCGCCATGCCTTGGATCAGGAACTGGAGCGCAACCGCAGCCTGCTGGTATACGCCCAGCCGGTAATGGAGCATCTGTACGATCAGATTCGCAATTCCGGCAACGTGGTGGTGCTCGCCGACCACAACGGCCTGCTGCTGCAATGTTTGGGGGATGCGGGCTTCCTTGACCGGGCCGAGCGCGTGGCCCTGCAACCGGGGGCGGAATGGGGCGAGTCGGTACGGGGCACCAACGCCGTCGGCTCTGCTTTGGTGGAGGAGCAAGTGGTGGAGGTCATCGGCGGGGAGCATTTCCTCGAGCACAACGGCTTCCTTACCTGCAGCGCCGCCCCCCTGAAGGACTCCCAGGGCGGGCTGATGGGGGTGCTGGACATTTCCGGCGACGCCCGCGGCTATTCGCCCCACACCCGCGGCCTGGTGCACATGGCGGCGCAGATGGTGGAGAAGCGTTTGTTCGAGTCGGAGCAGGCGCGGCGCATCCTGGTCTGCTTCCATACCCGGATGGAATATCTTGGCAGCATGGGCGAAGGCATCATTTCCGTGACGCCCGACGGCTGCATCCAGGCCATCAACGCCCCCGGCCTGGCCCAGTTGGGTCTGCGCCGGTGCGAAGTGGTCGGGCGCGATTTCTCCCTGCTGTTCCAGACACCCTTGGGCACCCTGGTGGATGCCGCGCGCAAGGATGGCCACGTGCCGTCCCCCCTTTCATCCCGCAGCAGCCAGTTCTTCTATGCCAAGCTGCGGGGCGACTTGCCCATGTCCAACAATCTGTCCCGGCTGGTGGTGGAAACCGCGCCCCGGACCTTGGCGCGTCCTGTCCGCGCAGCCGCGACGGAGGGCGTCACCCTGGATTCCCTCAATACCGGCGATGCCGCGCTGCAATCGGCCATCGACAAGGCGCGGCGGATCATCGGTCGCGACATCCCGATACTGGTCCAGGGCGAATCCGGCGCTGGCAAGGAAATGTTCGCTAAGGCCTTCCACAACAGTGGACTGCGCAGCGGCGGCCCCTTCGTTGCCCTCAATTGCGCCGCGATTCCGGAAACCCTGATCGAATCCGAACTATTCGGCTATCTCGGCGGGGCCTTCACCGGCGCGCGCAAGGAAGGTGCCACGGGAAAGATCCAGCAGGCCCACGGCGGCACCCTGTTCCTCGACGAAATCGGCGATATGCCCTTGCAACTTCAAGCCCGTCTGTTACGCGTGTTGCAGGAGCGTTGCGTTACACCCCTGGGCAGTGCCAAGGCCATCCCCGTAGATATCTCCCTGGTTTGCGCCACCCATCGCAAGCTGCGGGAAGAAGTGGCCCGGGGTACCTTCCGTGAAGATCTCTACTACCGTCTCAACGGTCTCTGCGTCACCTTGCCGGCCTTGCATCAACGCACCGACCTGAAACAGTTGGTGGACAAACTTATCGCCGCGGAATGCCTGGGACAACGCGACATTACCTTGAGCGATGCAGCCTTCAACGTATTTTCCGGTTACGACTGGCCGGGTAATATCCGCGAGCTGCACAACGTCATTCGTGTATTGATCGCCATGCTCGATGACCACGAAACCGTCATTGAAGAATGGCACCTGCCGGACGAAATCCGTGAGGCCGTCGCCGCGCCGCGCCTGCCCGCCGCGATGGCAGCGGCACCCCTGTCGGCCGCTGCCATCAACGCCGCCGGTAGCTTGGAGGAAGTGGAACAACAAGCCATTGCCCGTGCCCTGGAAGCTGTAGGCGGCAACGTCTCAGCTGCCGCCCGCAAATTGGGCATCAGTCGCAATACGATCTACCGCAAGATGGGACGGTTCTGAAAAGACGCTTCCCTTTAGAAAATCAACAAGGCCCCGGATCAATCATTCGGGGCCTTGTTGTTTGAGTTTCTTTTGATTGATTGCTGCCAGTATTCCTGTGTAATTCGCACCTTCTATGAATTTGCCACAATGGACTGGCTGCGTTTTATCGCTGCCGCAACCCAATTTAAACAAGGGGACGCGGCAACTCGTTTGTCGTGGTACAGCAGCGCCATCGTAATATTCGGTAATGAAATTGGCGATGGACGCATTTGCAAAGGTGCCAGCGAGGAAAGCTGGCGGGATAACTTTTCAGGCATAAAAGCGATGTAGTCTGTGCGCTCTAGAATGAAGGGCGCGGCAAGGAAATGAGGGATGACCATCGCAGGATGGAGAGGGAATCCTGCCTTAATCAGCGAAGGCTCGGATACGGACGAACCATCGATACGCGATGAAACTACAACCCTACCAAGCTTCTTGAGCGTCTCCAGCGGCACCCTGCGTGACAGCATCGGGTGACCTTTGCGGCTGGTTAGAACGAATTGGTCATCAAATAAAGGCGCCACGGCAATTCGCTTGGGCACAATGGACCAAAGAGGGGCGATAGAAAAGTCCAGCTGTTCTGTATCCAAGTGGTTGACGCTAAGGTCCGGATGGTCGACCCGGAGCACCAGCCGTAAGTTTGGTGCCTCACGTTCAAACAGCGCAGCGAGGGTTGGCATTACCACTACGCTGGCATAGTCGGTTAACCCGAGCACCACCCTGTCGTTAGCTGCTCTCGGGTCGAAATTCTCTTTAGCGCTAACTAATTGGCGGGTTTTGCCAAGAATTTCTCGCAGTGCAGGTTCCAACTCAAGTGCTCGTTCTGTGGGCGCCATTCCGCCAGTAGTCCGAAAGAATAGGGGATCGGCGAACAGTTCGCGCAACCGAGCGAGAGCGTGGCTTACCGCAGACTGGGTCAAATTCAATTGGACGGCCGCTCGGCCGACGTGACGCTCGGCGAATAGGGCCTCGAGGACCACGAGCAGATTCAGGTCAATCCTGCTTATATTAATACTGTTCATAATATTTTTGAATATCAATCATTTGAATTCATTTTTTGATTACACCATACTTCGTCAGTAAGTTGAACTCTAAAGAAATGCCGCGCCGCGGCTGAATGAGGAGGAGAGTATGAAGAAGTTTACGCGCCAGGCAGTTTGGATCGCAGCAGTCCTACTAACTGCCGTACCCGCTACCGCAGAAACACTACGCATCGGACACTTGGCCACTATGTCTGGTCCAATCGGTGGCCTAGGACAGGATCAGTACGACGGCTTTATGCTTGGGCTGGCACAACGAAATTCCAAGCTCGCTGGCCACAACATCGAGGTCGTCCGCGGTGACGACCAAGGCAAGCCCGACGTGGGGGTTCAGGTCGCGAAGGATTTGTTGGAACGGGAGAAGGTTCGGTTAGTGGTGGGAATCACGGCCTCCAATGTGATCAACGCGGTATTTCCTGTCATCACCGGCGCAGGCATCCCGCTGCTCGGCACCAATGGCGGTCCGTCCATCTTTGCCGGTGAGAAGTGCTCGCCCCTATTCGCTTCCACCGCCTTCCAAAACGATGGCTTCCATGAAGCGGCTGGCGCGGAGGCACAATCTCGCGGCTACAAGAACGTCATTATCATTGCACCCAACTACCAGGCTGGGAAGGACGCCGTCGTTGGCTTCAAGCGCTTTTACAAGGGGGCTGTGGCGGACGAGATTTACCCAGCTTTCGGTCAGACCGATTTCTCGGCGGAAATTGCCCGCTTTGCCGCCTCGCCCAGCGATGCCTTTTATGTCTTTCTGCCGGGAGGCATGGGCATTAACTTTATGAAGCAACTTTCCCAGGCTGGTCTGGTACGCAAGGTCCCATTGCTTTCGGCCATGACCGTCGAGGATATGAGTCTGCCCATCATCAAAGAGTCTGCCCTTGGAACCACGGTTTCCGCCTACTGGACCTCGGCGGCGAACACCCCCCAGTCCCAGTCCTTCGTGAAGGACTTTCAGGCTCGCTATAAGCGTACCCCTTCAGTATTCGCCGCCCAAGGCTATGACGCGGCTATGTTGCTGGAGCAAGCACTCAAGGCCAATCCTGCTGCGGTAGCCGATCCCAAAGCCTTGGCCAAGGCGCTACGCAGCACCAAGTTTGTCTCGGTACGGGGCGAGGTCACCATTGGCAACAACGGCTTCCCCATTCAGGACTACCTGCTCTGGAAAGTGGTCAAGACATCGGCTGGCGTCGGTTTTGAAAAAGACCATGTGATTCTCTCCCATCACCAGGATGCGTATGCGGCGCACTGCCCGCTGAAGTGAGTCGGAACGGACGCAAAGCAGCAAGATCATGACGACACTAATCATTACTCAAGTGCTTAATGGTTTGCAGTTTGGGCTGATGCTGTTCCTGATTGCCACCGGCTTGACGCTGATTCTCGGCATCATGGATTTTGTCAATCTTGCCCACGGTTCCCTTTACATGATGGGTGCCTACGCAACAGCGACTTTGGTGGCAAAAGGCATGGGCTTTTTCCCCGCCCTTTTGGGCGGCGTACTCGCTACCTTCGCTGTCGGCGTGGTGATTGAGGTTGTTGTCGTGCGCAAACTCTATCGACGCGACCACCTCGATCATGTGCTGGCGACCTTTGGCATTATCCTGGCCTTCAACGAAGTGGTACGCATCATCTGGGGGCCGGTTGGCCTGACCTTCGACCCACCGGAACAATTCGCCGACAGCGTAGATCTGCTGGGTTTCACCTACCCGGCCTACCGCCTGCTGGTGATCGGGATGATCTCCCTTGTCGGCGCGGGTCTGTGGTGGCTGGTGACCCGTACCCGGATCGGCATGCAGATCCGGGCTGGCGCCACCCACCCCGAGATCGTCTCGGCGCTAGGGGTGAACATCCGTGCGCTGAAGACCACCTTGTTCGCCCTCGGGGCTGCCCTTGCCGCGTTCTCCGGCGCCCTGATTGGCCCGCTGCGCTCGGTACAGCCGGGCATGGGCGAGGAAGTTTTGATCCAGGCCCTGGTTGTCATCATTGTCGGCGGTATCGGCGCGATACGTGGCGCCTTGGTCGCCGGCATCCTCCTCGGCCTGCTTGATACTCTGGGCCGTGCCTTCCTGCCTCTGATGATCTCCCGGTTCGCAAACCCCGAGGTCGCTCAGGCCGTCGGCCCCGCTCTTGCGTCAATGATGATCTACCTGACGATGGCTCTGGTTCTCGTCTTCAAACCGGCGGGCCTGCTGCCTGCGACAGGGAAATGACCGACCGCTTATGACGACTTCGACTGCTTCCGGAATGGTGTCCCCGATGCTTGCGACTGCACCAAGGCTCCAACCGCTTCTTCGTTGGGGGGCTGTGATTCTCTCTACTTGCGTGTTGGTGCCGACTGTCTGCTTCTGGTTCGATGCCCCGCATTTGGTGACTCTGGCGACGCGCATTGCAATTCTCTCCATTGCCGCGATCAGCCTGAATCTGCTGATCGGCACCTGCGGCTTGGTCAGTTTCGGTCACGGCATGTACTTGGCGATCGGTGCTTATTCGGTCTCAATCCTACAGACGACGGGTGTGGACAATGGCTTTGCACACTTCTCAGCCGCTACCGTAGTGGCTGGCATTGCCGCTGCCCTGATCGGGCCTTTGGCCCTGCGCACCAGCGGCATCGCTTTCATCATGGTCACCTTGGCTTTCGCCCAGATGTTCTTCTACTTGATGATCTCGCTGCGTGTCTTTGGTGGCGACGATGGCATGAGCCTGGCCGGGCATTCCCTGCTAGGCCCTCTCGACTTGGGCAACCGCCTGGGTCTCTTTGAGGTCAGCGTCCTACTCCTGGCAGCGATCACCGCGCTCTCTCAGCTTTTCAACCGTTCCACTGCCGGCTATGCGTTGCGGGCCGCAAGGCAAAATGTCCGCCGCGCGGAATCCCTCGGTTTGGACATCCACCGCTTGCGACGCATTGTCTACGTGGTGTCGGCAGTGCTGACCGCGGATGCCGGCAGCCTGTTTGCCAACTTGAACAGCTATGTCTCGCCGTCCTACTCGGCGTGGCCAATGTCCGGTGACCTAATCCTCATCGTCGTTCTCGGTGGCATGGGCTCGGTGTTCGGCCCCATCGTTGGCGCTATCTTTCTGCTGTCGGTCGAGAGCTTCGCACCGGGTCTGTCCGAACACTGGATGCTGCCCTATGGCATCGCTATTGTCTGGATCGTCATGACCGCCCGCCATGGGCTGCTCGGCGCCTTGTTAGCCCTCCGGCCCGCCGGCAAGGAGCGACGACAATGAGCGGCATCGCGAGCCTTGAACTCCGTGGCCTGGTCAAGCGATTCGGCGGCCTGCTTGCCACTGACCACGTCAGCGTCACGATCGCCGAGGGAGAATTGTTCGCCTTGATTGGCCCCAACGGTGCCGGCAAGAGCACGCTGATCGGCCAAATCGCCGGCGAACTTATGCCGGACGAGGGCGAGATTCTGATCGGAGACCAGTCCATCACCGGTTGGGGCGTTGTCGCTCGAGCGCGTAGCGGTCTTGGCCGCACTTTCCAGATTGCTCAAACGATCGATGCTTTCACAACGCTGGAAAGCGTGGTGTTGTCCCGCCGCTCAGGTTCCTTGTCCCCTACCGGCTTCTTCGCGCCGTTGCTGGGAGACAAGGAGATACTTGATATCGCTCGGGAAACGCTGAACGTCGTCGGCCTTGGTGAGCTGACTCAGCTTCGGGTCGACCGCCTTTCCCATGGCGAGAGAAAGCAATTGGAATTGGCCATGGCGCTTGTCCGCCAGCCGCGAGTGCTGCTCCTCGACGAACCGATGGCGGGCATGAGCCCTGGCGAGTCCGAGACCATGGCGCAGCTGCTCAGCGAATTGCGCGGCAAGTGCACGATCGTGCTTATCGAGCATGACATGGACGTGGTCTTCAAGCTCGCCGACCGAATCGGGGTGCTTGCCTCCGGCGCTCTTATCGCCATCGGTTCGGCCGACGATATCCGCAACAATCCACTGGTCCGCGCCAGCTACCTGGGCGAGGAGGAAATCACATGATGCCGTTGCTTTCCGTCAGCGACCTATCGGCTGCCTATGGCAGCGCACAGGTCTTGTTCGGCGTGGATTTTCAACTCAATCCCGGCGAGGTGGTCACTCTGCTCGGTCGCAATGGCATGGGGCGGACAACAACGGTGCGCTGCCTGATGGGCCTGATGCCCGTCCTCGGTGGCCGGTGTAGTCTCGCCGGCACCGATCTGACCGGCTACGCCCCTCACCAAGTGGCCCGCTTGGGCATTGGCCTAGTACCTGAAGGGCGACAGATCTTCCCTCGCTTGACCGTGGAGCAGAACCTAGTGGCGACTGCTCGTTCTCCTGCCCAGGACTACGGTCTATCGCCGTGGACCCTGGAACGAGTGTACGGGCTTTTTCCCCGCCTCAAGGAGCGGCGTAGCAATTTTGGCAATCAATTGTCGGGAGGTGAGCAGCAGATGCTGGCCGTCGGCCGTGCGCTGATGACGAACCCACGTCTACTGATCCTTGACGAAGCTACAGAGGGCTTGTCTCCGTTGATCCGCGCCGAGCTCTGGCACACCCTTGCGACATTAAAGCGGGAGGGCTTGGCTCAGATTGTCATCGACAAGAACCTGCGTAGCCTCCTCGACTTGGCCGACTGTCATTTCGTCATCGAGAAGGGCAAAGTAGTCTGGTCCGGTAGTTCAAACGAACTCGTTGCCAGTCCCCACATCGTGCACGCTCATCTGGGCGTGTGACCCCAACTCCATTACCCAAACGACAGCCATGTCCCGCGAAGTCACCCGGATCATCCGACAGGAACACACCGACATCTCAGCGGTGCTTTATGTCTTCAGAGAGGCTCTACAGCGCCTAGCGACAACCGGCGGCGACTTTGACCTTTTGCAGGCCATTCTCGACTACATCGCCACCTATCCTTGGCGCTGGCATCACCCCAAGGAGGACTTGCTGATTGATGCCCTGCGTCAGTTGGCGGACCTTGCCGACAGGCCCATGCTCGACCGCTTGGCAGGTGAGCACCAGCAGGGTGACGAGAAGGTCGGCGCCTTGGTGGCCCTTTTCGCACCGGCTGGTCGCGACCCTGAAGCTACCCGCCGTTTTGTCGAGGCGGGTGAGGACTTCATCACCGACGAATGGGCTCACATGAAGGCCGAAGAAGAACAATTGCTGCCCCGTTTGGAGCAGGCACTGGATGAGGCAACATGGGCGCGCCTAGCAACCCAATTGGAGGCGTTTGACCATCCCCGGTTTGGCATCCGACCCGCCGATGATGCCCGTCGTCTGTTCGCCCATATTCTTAATCTTGCGCTACGTACCACGGGCGATGCAAACAACATTTCGACACTCCCCAAGGCCCCCAGAAAGGACCACTAACATGAGCAGAAATCGCATCGATGTGCATCAGCACATCATCCCACCGTTCTGGGCCGACTGGCTGAAAGCCAAGGGCGGAGATCCTTCGGGCTGGGCGGCGCCGGCTTGGTCGGCCGATGCCGCTATTGCGATGATGGATAAAGAGGAAATCCGAGCCGGGATGTTATCGGTTACTGCCCCCGGTGTCTCGGTGGGTCAAGGGCCTGAGATCGTCGACATGGCGAAACGAATCAACGACTGGAACGCCGGGTTTGTCAGCCAGAGGCCAGACCGCTTCGGCCTGTTCGTGACCTTACCGATGCCCGATGTGGAGGCCACTCTCCTTGAGGTCGAGCGTGCCTTCGATGAGTTGGGGGCGGATGGGGTTACGCTGTTCACCAACTATGGTGGCCGCTACCTAGGCGACCCCATCTTCCTGCCGGTGCTGGAGGAGCTGGATCGCCGCCATGCCTTCGTCTTCGTTCATCCGTCGAAACCGGATGCCTCGATGGTAAATGGTGTCCCCAGCCCAGTAATTGACTATCCTTTTGATACTACTCGTACTGCTACGAGCCTGCTTTTTGCGGGGGTGATGCATCGCCTGACCAATATTAAGATCAGCCTTTCCCACGCTGGCGGTATGTTGCCTTTCGTCGCTCATCGCATCGCCGAGCTCGCCCCCGCTGCAAATATATCTGAGATGACCCGTGAGGAACTGCTACAAGGAATCCGCGGCTTTTACTTCGATACTGCATTGTCCTCTAGCCGCCAAGCGATCGATAGTTTAGTGGCCGTCGCTAATCCTGAGCGAATCATGTTTGGCAGTGATTTTCCCTACGCACCGTTGCGCACGGTGAGCTATTTCACTCAGGCACTTGATGACAATCTGAAAGACCAGGATTCATTGCTGACTAAAATCAACAGTGGTAATGCGTTGAAGCTGTTTTCCAGGCTCTCCTCCTAGCTCAGTCCGATAAAACTTCTTATCTGATTGAGCTATTTTATGGACTGGTCAAACAGTCCGTTTTTTTGCTGGATAATTATTCTGTAGCAACGAAAATAAAAAAATCATTTTTTGTCAGAGTCTTATACATAAGTGATGGGCTAAATTGAGACTGGACACGCGTTGAATTTTTTCAATGAGCTTCAAAGGGATTGGTTATTCGAACTCAAGTATTGAAGAAGCTGGAGCAGATTGTTTTGCGGCGGTAGCGAAGTACCCCTCATAACGGCCTGAGAGAAATTTTATTTTCTATGCCCTCTGAAACTCGGCGCAAGCACTCATGCCAAAAAGCCATAGCACTGATATGGCTTTTCCTTTATAAAAGAAGTATTTGCAATTCAAATAATGGCATCTATAGTGTCGCCAGCAGTACAAAAAACTTGATTCCCGTCTGAACAACGCGAGTTATTCAGGGAGGGCGGGCTAGACGGGGTGTTCATCCAGTTGTATTGGAGGCGCCCATGGTAGAGATCGTGCGCGCCGACGATAATCCGGCGTGCTTGCACTTCTGTGTCACTGCACGGCCGAATTCCGTCTCTGGACATTCAGGCTGGCTGATTGCCATGGCCATCCTGATTCCTTCCTGCACCATTGCCGGAATAATCTTCTTCACGATAGGGGCATGGCCAGTCTCCCTATTCATGGGGCTGCCCATCGTTGGCCTTTCCGCAGCCTTCTATTCTGTCGAACGCCATGCCGGCGACTTCGAGCGCATTACCTTGGACGGTGATCGTTTGATCCTTGATCGACACACGCTGGGCTGGGACCAGCATCTGGAGTTCAACAGTTACTGGGTCCAAGTGGCCCTTCATCCAACGGCGGTGGGCGGCGGCAACATGCTCGCTCTGGTTTCCCATGGCAAGGAGGTGGCTTTCGGCCAGCTCATGTCTGACGAGGAGCGGGAAACCCTGGGGCGGGAACTCAAACGCTGGCTGGCCAAGACACGTCACTGAACCGGAAGGAGTTGCAATGAGGCCCCCATCCCTTCGCATCCTGTTGGCTTCTCTGGTAGTCGGTATCGCGTCTCCAATGGCCTGGGCGGAATACGCGCTCAATCTACCTGCGCCGGCGACCGACATCGCCCGCAGGATCTACGATCTACATACCCTGATCCTATGGATTTGCGGCGGCATCTTTCTGGTGGTGTTCATCCCAATGTTTTATGCCCTGTGGCGCCACCGGAAGTCGGTGGGTCACGAGGCGCATCGATTCCATGAACACACCCTGCTCGAATGGGCGTGGACAGTGGTGCCTTTTTTCATTTTGATCGGAATGGCTGTACCCACGACTGCGGTGGTGATTTCCATGAAAGACACCAGTGCTCCCGATATGACCATCAAGGTCACCGGTCGGCAATGGAAATGGGAATACGAATACCTGGGGGCGGATCTGAAATTCATCAGCAATCTGGCCACGCCTCAGGAACAGCTTGAGCAACAGGCCCCCAAAGGAGAGCACTATTTGCTGGAGGTGGATCGTCCCTTGGTCATTCCCACGGGGAAGAAGATCCGGTTTGTCATTACCGCCGAGGATGTCATTCACTCCTGGTGGGTTCCGGCTTTCGGTGTCAAGCAGGATGCCGTGCCAGGTTTCGTCCGGGATGCATGGGTCAAGGTGGACCAGCCGGGCACCTACCGCGGGCAGTGCGCGGAGCTGTGTGGGGTAAGACATGGCTACATGCCCATCGTGGTGGAAGCCATGCCACCGGATAAGTATGCGGAATGGATGGCTGCACAGAAAACCCTGGTGGCGGCGGCCCAGGCTGGTGCTCAACGCGAGTATCCCTTGCCAGAATTGATCGCCATGGGCGAAAGGGTGTACATGACGAACTGCGTCGCCTGCCATCAGGCCAACGGTGCCGGTATCCCCGGCGCCTTTCCGGCATTGAACGGATCCAAGCTGGTTAACGGTCCGCCGGCGGGGCATCTGGACCGGGTTTTCCATGGCAAACCGGGCACTGCGATGCAGGCCTTCGGCGGCCAATTGTCGGACATGGACATCGCCGCCGTGGTTAGCTTCGAACGGAACAGCTGGGGCAACAAGATGGGCGATGGGGTCCAGCCACGCGATGTCGCTGCCCTGCGCCGAACCGAAAAATAGTTGTCCTGCCGCTTAGGAGACGCACTATGGAATCCACCATGACTGCCGTTCATCACGAAGAGCATCCCAGCGGCTTGGCGCGTTGGCTTACCACCACCAATCACAAAGACATCGGCACCTTGTACTTGTGGTTCTCCTTTGCCATGTTCCTTTTTGCCGGGTCGCTGGCCATGCTGATCCGTGCCGAGCTGTTCCAACCAGGATTGCAATTACTTAGTCCGGCAGTGTTCAACCAACTTACCGCCCTGCACGGTCTCATCATGATCTTCGGCGCCATCATGCCGGCTTTCGTTGGCTTCGCCAATTGGCAGGTGCCCCTGATGATCGGCGCACCGGACATGGCTTTCCCCCGGCTTAACAACTGGAGTTTCTGGCTGCTGCCGGCAGCAGCCACCTTGCTCATTGCCTCCTTCTTTGCTCCCGGTGGCGCCATGGCCGCGGGCTGGACCATGTATCCGCCGCTGTTCATCCAGGGCGGCATCTCCTACGACATGACTATCCTGGCGATCCATATTCTCGGTCTGTCGTCGATCATGGGAGCGATCAATATCGTCACCACTATCCTCAACCTGCGCGCCCCCGGGATGAAGCTGATGATGATGCCTCTCTTCGTCTGGACTTGGTTGATCACCGCATACCTGTTGGTGGCTGTGATGCCGGTCCTGGCCAGCGTGATCACCATGCTGCTCACCGACCGCCACTTCGGCACCCACTTTTTCAGCGCGGCCGGCGGCGGCGATCCGGTGATGTTCCAGCACATCTTTTGGTTCTTCGGCCATCCGGAGGTGTACATCATGATCCTGCCGGCCTTCGGCATCATCTCCACCATTATTCCCACCTTCGCCCGCAAGAAGCTGTTCGGTTACACCTCCATGGTCTATGCCGTGGCCTCCATTGCCCTGCTGTCCTTCATCGTATGGGCCCACCATATGTTCACTACGGGCATGCCGGTAGCTGGCCAATTGTTCTTCATGTACTCCACCATGCTGATTGCGATTCCCACCGGCGTGAAGGTTTTCAACTGGGTCGCGACCCTGTGGCGGGGTTCCATCTCCTTCGAGACGCCGATGCTGTTCGCCCTGGCGGTTGTCTGCTTGTTCACCATCGGCGGATTTTCCGGGCTGGTCTTGGCTCTGGTGCCGGTGGACATCCAGTTACAGGACACCTATTACGTCGTGGCCCACTTCCACTATGTGCTGTTTTCCGGCGCGGCCATGAGCATCATGGGCGGGGTCTATTACTGGCTACCCAAATGGACGGGTCATATGTACGACGAAACGCTAGGTAAATGGCATTTCTGGTTGACCGCGGTCGCCTTCAACGTGACTTTCTTTCCCATGCACTTTCTTGGCCTTGCCGGCATGCCGAGGCGGATTCCGGACTATGCGCTGCAATTCGCCGATTTCAATCGTATCGCCAGTGTCGGCGCTTTCGTCCTGGGCCTTGCCCAATTGCTATTCCTGTATGTCGTCGTGAAGTGCATCCGTGGAGGTTTTGCCGCCGGCGAAAGGCCCTGGGACGGGGCTGACACCTTGGAGTGGACGTTGACTTCGCCGCCGCCCTACCACTCCTTCACCACGCCGCCAAACCTATCGAAATAGGCTCTAAGGGGATCGCCATGGCAGAACATGTTTCCACCTACTACGTACCTCCTCCTTCCCGCTGGCCTGTCGTCGGTTCGGTGGCGTTGTTGATCCTGGCCAGCGGTTTCATCCTGCTGCTGGACAAGATGCCGGTCGGCCCCTATGTCATGGCCCTGGGCGCTGCAATTTTGGTCTACATGATTTTGGGCTGGTTCGGCAATGTGGTGCGGGAAAACCAGGCGGGCCTGCTCGAAGGCCAGGTGGATGCTTCCTTCCGTTGGGGCATGGTGTGGTTCATCTTTTCCGAAGTGATGTTTTTCGCCGGCTTTTTCGGGGCCTTGTTCTATGCCCGCAATATTGCCGTGCCCTGGCTGGCGGAGGCGCAACTGCTGTGGCCGGGTTACAACGGTCAGTGGCCCACCAGCGGCCCCGGTATCACTGAGGCGTTCACCCCCATGGGGGCCTGGGGTATCCCCGCCATCAATACCTTGATCCTGCTGTCCTCCGGGGCAACGGTGACCTGGGCCCATTGGGGTATGAAGCGGGGTAGCCGCAGCCAGATCAAGCTCGGACTGATCCTGACCATCGTCCTCGGTCTGGTGTTCTTGGCCCTGCAGGCCCATGAATATGCCGAAGCGGCTTTCACCATCAAAACGGGTATTTATGGCGCCACCTTTTATATGCTCACAGGTTTCCATGGCCTGCATGTGACCCTCGGCGCCATTATGCTGACCGTGATCACCGGCCGGGTCTTTGCCGGACATTTCACCCCCGAGCATCATTTTGGCTTCGAGGCGGTCTCTTGGTATTGGCACTTTGTGGATGTGGTGTGGCTGTTGCTGTTCATTTTCGTGTATTGGCTCTGATGGAGCGGCAGCGCCGTTCCCCGGAGTCACTGACTAAAGGAGGTGGATGATGAAGCTCATGATGTTTCCCAAGATGGTGTCTTCCCATGATGAGGGCTGGGCATGGTTGATGAACGTTCACCCTTCCGTGCCCAAGATGTATCTGCTCTATGTCGCGCCCATGGCGCTGATTCCTCCGGCAATGTTGCTGTATGCGGCCACCGCTTACGGCGACACCATGCTGGGCAATGCAACCATGAACGTGCTGTGGCAAGTCGTCGTGTTGTTCTATGTGGCGGAAATGCTCATGGTGCCGCTGATTGGGGCCGTGATTCAGCGCCTGGGCAAAGTGGTGGATGCCCATGCTGAATACCACGACGCCTTTGCTTTTGCCGCCGTAGTGCCCACGCCTTTGTGGCTGTCGGCGTTGGCCTTGTTTGTCCCTAATCTGCTCTTCAATGCGTTGGTGATGGGAGGCGCGTTATTCGTGGCAGGAATGTTGATCTATGAGGGCAGCTATCGCACCTTCCAATTGGAAGACGAAGGGAAGTCGCTGTTACTCACCGGTTCGATCCTGGCGGCTGGCCTGGTGGCGTGGGTTACTTTGATGGGGATCGCTTTCGTTGCCTGGGGTTCGGCTCTGTCCTGAGTATCTATGGCCCCATCACGAAAAGGCCGACACCCTAATGAAGAAAGCCCTCGACGGGCTTTCTTCGCGGGCGGTCTCGATAGGCGCAGGGTGCGGCTATAACACCTCGGCGGCGTGATCCGCCAGCCGTGAGCGTTCGCCCCGTTGCAGGGTGATGTGGCCGGAGTGGGGCCAGCCCTTGAAGCGGTCCACCACGTAGGTGAGGCCGGAGCTGCCTTCCGTCAGGTAGGGCGTGTCGATCTGGGCGATGTTGCCCAGGCAGACCACCTTGGTGCCGGGGCCGGCGCGGGTGATGAGGGTTTTCATCTGCTTCGGCGTCAGGTTCTGCGCTTCGTCGATGATGAGGAACTTGTTGAGGAAGGTGCGGCCGCGCATGAAGTTGAGGGACTTGATCTTGATCCGGCTGCGGATCAGATCCATGGTGGCGGCGCGGCCCCAGTCGCCGCCGTAACCGCTGGTTTTCTCACCCCCCTGGCCGGGCTCGTCGTGGGGACGGTTGAGCACATCCAGGTTGTCCTCGATGGCGCCCATCCAAGGGGTCATCTTTTCCTCTTCGCTGCCGGGCAGGAAGCCGATGTCCTCGCCCACGGGGACGGTGACCCGGGTGATGATGATCTCTGAATAGAGCTTGGACTCCAGGGTCTGGGTCAGGGCCGAGGCCAGGGTGAGCAGGGTCTTGCCGGTGCCGGCCTGGCCGAGCAGGGTGACGAAATCGATCTGGGGATCGTTGAGCAGGTTGAGGGCGAAATTCTGTTCCCGGTTGCGGGCGGTGATGCCCCACACGGCGTTCTTGCTGTGGCTGTAGTCCACCAGGGTGGATAGGACTGCGCTCTTGCCCTTGCCTTCGCGCACGATGGCGGTGAAGGGTTTGCCCGCATCTTCTTCCAGATAGACGAACTCGTTCACCAGCAGGTCGGGGCAGAGGGGGCCCTTGACCTCGTAGAGGGTCTTGCTTTCCTGCTTCCAGGATTTCATGTCCTTGCCGTGGCTGTCCCAGAAATCCGGGGGCAGGGCGAGGGTGCCGGTATAGAGCAGGTCGGTGTCTTCCAGCACCTTGTCGTTGAAGTAGTCCTGGGCATCCAGACCCAGGGCGCGGGCCTTGATGCGCATGTTGATGTCCTTGGACACCAGGATGACTTCACGCTTGGGGCTACGCTGGTGCAGGTACAGCACCACCGACAGGATGTGGTTGTCGCCCTTGCCGGCGGGCAGGGAGGTGGGCAGTTCGGCGCTGATGGCTTCGGTCTGGAGGAACAGGCGGCCGGTGGCCAGATCGCGGGAGGGGCCGGTCAGGGCTATGCCTTCGCCGATGCCGTCTTCCACGCCACTGACGATTTCATCCAGCATGCGGCTGGCCTGGCGTGCGTTGCGCGCCACTTCCGTCATGCCCTTCTTGTTGTTGTCCAGTTCCTCCAGGGTCATGATGGGCACGTAGATATCGTGCTCCTCGAAACGGAACAGGCTTACCGGATCGTGCATGAGCACGTTGGTGTCGAGAACGAACAGCTTGGTCTGCTTGCTTACCGCCTTGCTTGGGGTTTTGGCGGTGGTCTTGGGAATGGCCTTGGCGGTGCTCTTTGCGGGGGTACTGCGCTTGGCGTTCATCAGGACTCCTGGGGTGGGGTGAATTCGGTTCGATGCGGTATTACAAAGCCTTCACGGCGTCGAGCACGGCAGCGGCATGGCCATCGGCTTTGACGCCGCGCCATTCCTGGCGCAGCACGCCCTTGCCGTCAATGAGGAAGGTGCTGCGCTCGATGCCGCGCACCTGCTTGCCATACATGTTTTTCATCTTGATGACACCGAACAAGGTGCATAGGGCTTCGTCGGCATCGGAGATGAGTTCGAAGG
>RXJP01000146.1 GCA_003963315.1 Rhodocyclaceae bacterium
CTTGGCCTCGCGCTTGACATTGCGGGCGATGAATTCCGGCGTGTCCTCGTACATGTGGATGAAGCCGTGCAACTCCCGCAACACGTCGTTGGGAATGTGGCGCGAAGTGCGGGTTTCACCATGGAGGAACAGCGGAATCTCGCTGTTGCGGTTGCGGATCTCGGTAACGAAGGCGCGCAGTTCGGCCAGGGTTTCCTCTTCCTCGTTGGCCAGTTCCTCGTCGTCCACCGACAGGATGAAGGCGGAAGCCCGGCTCTGCTGCTGGGCGAAGGAAGCGAGATCGCCGTAGCTGGTGACCCCCAGCACTTCCAGGCCCTCCTTTTCCATGGCCTCCGCCAGGGCGCGGATGCCCAGGCCGGAAGCGTTCTCGGAGCGGAAGTCCTCGTCGATGATGATGACCGGAAAATGGAAACGCATGGCTGTTCCTCAAAAGCAAAGACCCGCCCCGGAAATCGGGAAGCGGGCCTCAGAATATGAAAGTATGGTTACGCGATAGCGTCAGATTTTGGGGAGCGTGACGCCCACCTGCCCCTGGTACTTGCCGCCGCGGTCCTTGTAGGACACCTCGCACACCTCGTCGGATTCGAAGAACAACACCTGGGCACAGCCTTCACCGGCGTAGATCTTGGCGGGCAGGGGCGTGGTGTTGGAGAACTCCAGGGTCACATAGCCTTCCCACTCGGGTTCGAAGGGTGTGACATTGACGATGATGCCGCAGCGGGCATAGGTGCTCTTGCCCAGGCAGACGGTGAGCACATTGCGCGGAATGCGGAAGTACTCCACGGTGCGGGCCAGGGCGAAGGAATTGGGCGGGATGATGCAGGAATCCCCTTCCATTTCGACGAAGGAGTTGGGGTCGAAATTCTTCGGGTCCACGATGGTGGAGTTGATGTTGGTGAACACCTTGAATTCACGGGCGCAGCGAATGTCGTAACCGTAGCTGGAGGTGCCGTAGGACACGATCTTGTGGCCGTTGGACTCGCGCACCAAGCCCGGTTCGAAGGGCTCGATCATGCCGTGCTGCTCCGCCATGCGGCGTATCCACTTGTCCGATTTGATTGCCATTGGAATATCCCCGGGGTTTCCCGAAATGCTGCCCTGAAAAGCAGCGCCCCCGGCCAGCGGGGGCGCAGACTGCAAAAGTGCGCGAATTAGACCATAAACCGCGGATTTGTGTGGCTTTTGCCCCGCCTGCGCCAGAGCCAGTTCAGGTGTTCTGCACGACGATGTTGGGAAACTTGGCGCTCATGTCCTTGGCCCGTTCGGCGATGCCCACCGCCACCTTGCGGGCGATTTCCTTGTACATGGCCGCCACCTGGCCGTTGGGCTCGGCCGCCACGGTGGGTTTGCCGCCGTCGGCCTGCTGGCGGATGTGGATGTCCAGGGGCAGGGAACCCAGCACCTTGACGCCGTAGTCCTCGCTCATGCGCTGGGCGCCGCCCTGGCCGAAGATGTGTTCCGCGTGGCCGCAGTTGGTGCAGATATGGATGCTCATGTTCTCCACCAGGCCGATGATGGGAATACCCACCTTCTCGAACATCTTCAAACCCTTGCGGGCATCCAGCAGGGCGATGTCCTGGGGCGTGGTGACGATCACCGCGCCGGTGACGGGCACCTGCTGGGCCAGGGTGAGTTGGATGTCGCCGGTGCCCGGCGGCATGTCGATCACCAGGTAGTCCAGGTCGTGCCAGTTGGTGTCCTTCAACAACTGCTGCATGGCGCCGGTGACCATGGGGCCGCGCCAGACCATGGGCGTTTCCACATCCACCAGGAAGCCGATGGACATGGCCTGGATACCATGGGCCTCCAGGGGCGCCATGGTCTTGCCGTCCTTGGAGTCGGGCTTCTGGTCGTGGATGCCCAGCATCTGGGGAATCGAGGGGCCGTAGATGTCGGCATCCAGCAGGCCCACCGTTGCGCCTTCGGCAGCCAGGGCCAGCGCCAGGTTGACCGCGGTGGTGCTCTTGCCCACGCCACCCTTGCCGGAGGCCACGGCGATGATGTTCTTGACCCCGTCCATCAGCTTGACGCCCCGCTGCACGGCATGGGAGACGATTTTCTGGCTGACGGTCACGGTCACCTTGGCGGCGCCCAGGGTTTGCAATTTGGCTTCCACCAGGCCGCGGATCAGCTCGACCTGGCTCCTGGCGGGATAGCCCAATTCCACGTCCAGCGACACGTCGCTTCCCGACACCTTGATGTTGCGAACATTACGGGAAGCCACCAGATCCTTGCCAGTGTTGGGGTCGATCACTTCCTTGAGGGCGGCTTGTACTTGGCTGTCGATGAGACTCATGACTCGAAAATCCTTGCAATTTCAGGGGTTTTAGCGACTACTAACGGTCTTGGAGTATAGACCCGCAAGCTTCCGCCCAAGGCCTTTGATGGGGCTTTGTTAGAATCCCCCGCTTGCAAAATCCTTGCCCACCGCAACCCGACAAGACCACCATGGCCCTGCGCAAAATCCTCGTCACCAACGCCCTGCCCTACGCCAACGGCGACATCCATTTCGGCCACCTGGTGGGTTACATCCAGGCCGATGTCTGGGTCCGTTTCCAGCGCATGAACGGCCATGAAGTGCATTACGTCTGCGCCGACGACACCCACGGCACCCCCGTCATGCTGCGGGCGGAAAAGGAGGGCATCACCCCGGAACAGTTGATAGACCGGGTGCGGGTGGAGCATCTGCGCGACTTCACCGCTTTCGGTGTGGCCTTCGACAACTACTACTCCACCCATAGCCCGGAAAACAAGGCCTATGCCGAGGACTTTTACGGCAAGCTGAAGCAGGCCGGCTTCATCGACGCCCGCGCCATCGAACAGTTCTACGATCCGGTGAAGGAAATGTTCCTGCCGGACCGCTTCATCAAGGGCGAATGTCCCAAGTGCGGCGCGGCAGACCAATACGGCGACAATTGCGAAGTCTGCGGCGCCGCCTACGCCCCCACCGAACTGAAGAATCCCACTTCCGCCGTGTCCGGCGCCAAACCGGTGCTGAAGGAATCCGAGCACTACTTCTTCCGCCTCTCCGACGAGCGGGCCGTCAAGCTGCTGCGGGACTGGACCCGGGGCAACAACGCCGCCGGCACCGCCCATTTGCCGGTGGAAGCCGCCAACAAGATGAAGGAATGGCTGGGCGAGGAGGGCGAGAACAAGCTGTCGGACTGGGATATTTCCCGCGACGCCCCCTACTTCGGCTTCGAAATCCCCGGCGCGCCGGGCAAATATTTCTACGTCTGGCTGGATGCCCCTATCGGTTATTTCGCCAGCTTCAAGCACCTCGCCGCCCAGAAAGGCGGCATCGACGTGGCCGCCTACACCGATGCCACTGCCGCCGAAAAAGCCGGAACGGAGATGGTGCACTTCATCGGCAAGGACATCCTCTACTTCCACGCCCTGTTCTGGCCCGCCATGCTCAAGTTCGCCGGTTACCGCATGCCGACCCAGCTCTGCGTGAACGGTTTCCTCACCGTGGATGGCGCCAAGATGAGCAAGAGCCGCGGCACCTTCATCACCGCCCACTCCTTCATCCAGCAAGGCCTCAACCCGGAGTGGCTGCGCTATTACTTCGCCAGCAAGTCCAACGCCACCATGGAAGACGTGGACCTGAACCTGGACGATCTGGTGGCCAAGGTCAATGCCGACCTGGTGGGCAAGTACGTGAACATCGCCAGCCGCGCCGCCGGCTTCATCGCCAAGCGCTTCAACGGCAAGCTGTTCCATGCCCATGTGGACCACTTGCGGGAACGCTTCGATTTCGACCTGCCGGAACTGCGCGCCGCCGCCGACGAAATCGCCGGCTACTACGAGGCCCGGGACTACAGCCGCGCCCTGCGTAAAGTGATGGCCCTGGCCGACCAGGTGAACCAGTTCGTGGACAAGCACCAGCCCTGGCAAATGGCGAAGAATGTGGAACACGAGGAAACGCTGCACTATGTGTGCACCGTGCTCATCAACGCCTTCCGCCTGCTCACCCTCTACCTCAAACCGGTGCTGCCCCATCTGGCGAAGCGAGCCGAGGAGTTCCTCAATATCGCCCCGCTGGCATGGTCGGATGCCGGCCATCTGCTGGCCCCGGAACATCCCATCAATCCCTATGAACATCTCATGGCCCGCATCGACCCCAAGCAGATCGAGGCCCTGGTGGACGCCAACAGGGAAAGTCTGGCGCCCAGCCAGCCACCCTCTCCCGCATCAGCGGGAGAGGGTGGTCGCGCCAAGGCGCGACCGGGTGAGGGAAATCCTCATGGTAAAAAACCTCTACCGGATGAATTGATCGCAGCCGCGCGAAAGCTGCGGACCGAGCAAACCGATGCCGAAGGATTACTTTGGGCTTTGCTAAGGAACAACCAGTTCGGCGGAAAATTTCGGCGGCAACACCCCATCGCTCTGGATACGGGCAAACAAGTCATTCTGGATTTCTATTGCGAATCGCAAAAACTGGCTATCGAGGTGGATGGTGGCCAACATGCCGACGATGCGCTCAAGGACAGGGCAAGGGATCGAATGGTCGCGGAAAAGGGGATTCGCACTATCCGTTATTGGAACAATGAAGTGTTGGGCGAGACCGAGGCAGTCTTGGCTTCGATTTGGGCAGCCATCCATATGGAACTACCCAAAGCCTCCCTCACCCCCAGCCCCTCTCCCGCTGATGCGGGAGAAGGGAGCGTCATTTCCATCGACGACTTTTCCAAGATCGACCTGCGCATCGCCCGCATCGCCAATGCCGAGCATGTGGAAGGCGCCGACAAGTTGATCCGCCTGACCCTGGACCTGGGCGCCCTGGGTACCAAGCAGGTGTTCGCCGGCATCAAGGCCGCCTACGACCCCGCCACCCTGGTGGGCCGCCTGACCGTGATGGTGGCCAACCTGGCGCCGCGCAAGATGAAGTTCGGCCTGTCCGAAGGCATGGTGCTGGCCGCCTCCGACGACAAGGGCGAAGTGCCGGGCCTGTTCATCCTCTCCCCCGATAGCGGCGCCCAGCCGGGCATGCGCGTCAAGTAAGCAGGCCCCACCTCAGCCATGCCTCTCACGCCCTCGAAAAAATGGCTAGTTCGCCACCACGAGGGCCGTCATCGACCCGTTCCGTTCTGCTGCATTCCTTTTGTCCCCGACAATGTGCAAGCACGGAGCGCCCATGAAACTGCCCTTCCACCCAAAACTGTTTGACACCTTGCCCGGCTACGGGCGAGGCCAATTCCTCCACGACGTTTCCTCCGGCATCACCGTGGGCGTCCTCGCCCTGCCCCTGGCCATGGCCTTCGCCATCGCCTCCGGCATGTCGCCCTCCGCCGGCATCTGGACCGCCATCGTCGCCGGCGCCCTCATCTCCGCCCTGGGCGGTTCCAAGGTGCAGATCGGCGGTCCCACCGGGGCCTTCATCCCCATCATCTACGGCATCGTCGTCACCTACGGCGTGGCCAACCTGCTCATCGCCACCATGCTGGCCGGCATCTTCCTGGTGGGCATGGCCCTGGGACGGGTGGGCAACCTGATCCGCTTCATCCCCAAGACCGTGGTGATCGGCTTCACCAACGGCATCGCGGTGGTGATCTTTCTCGCCCAGATCAAGGATTTCCTCGGCCTGCATATCCCATCATTGCCAGCGGAATTCTTTGAAAAAATCCAGGCCCTGTTCGAGCATATCCACACCTTCGACGGACCCACCCTCGCGCTTTCCCTGGCCTCCCTGGCGGTGCTGTTGGGCTATAACCGGCTAGCACAAAGCTTCGCCCCGCTGCGCCGCGCCCCCGGCCCCCTGGCCGTACTGGTGCTGGGCACCGCGGCCGCTGCGGTGCTGGATCTGCCGGTGGAAACCATAGGCAGCCGTTTCGGCGGTATTCCCCAAAGCGTGCCGCCCCTGGAACTCCCCGCCTTGTCACTGGCGACCCTGGGCAAGCTGATCGCCCCCGCCATCGCCATCGCCCTGCTGGGGGCCATCGAATCCCTGCTCTCGGCCCGGGTGGCCGATGGCCAGATCGACGACAAGCACGATCCCAATCAGGAACTCATGGCCCAGGGCATCGCCAACATCATCGCCCCCTTATTCGGCGGCTTCGCTGCCACCGGGGCCATTGCCCGCACCGCCACCAACGTCCGCAGCGGCGGCCGCACCCCCATTGCCGGCCTGGTCCACTCCTTCACCTTGTTGCTGGTGGTGCTGCTGGCCGCGCCCCTGGCCCAGTACATTCCCTTGGCCACCTTGTCCGCCATCGTCGTGCTGGTGTCCATCAATATGGGGGAATGGCACGAGTTCCGCGAACTCAAGCGCTACTCCCACAACTACCGCCTGATCCTGCTGTCCACCTTCCTCATCACCGTGGTCTTCGACCTCACCCTGGCGGTGGAAATCGGCATGGCCCTGGCCAGCCTGGCCTTCATCTACCGGGTGCAGGATCTGACGCGGATCGAACGCATGCCCCTGGAAGCCCATTACGGCGCAGCCGTGACCCATGCCGACGGCCGGCCCCGCATCCTTGCCTTCAAGCTCTACGGTTCCCTGTTCTTCGGTGCGGTGGGCAAGATAGAAGCCCAACTCGATCCCAAGGACTTACAGGCGGATGCCATCATCCTCGACGTGGCCAAGGTCATCAACATCGACACCACCGCCCTGGAAAGCCTGGAGAACATGCGCCGCACCCTGGCCAAGCGTGGCGCCCACATCATCATCAGCGGCCTCAACGAACAACCGGCCTCCCTGGTGCGCCGCTCCGGTTTCGGCGAGGCCGTCGGCCAGGATAATCTGCTGGACTCCTTCACCGAGGCCATCCTCCATGCCCAACAGCTCCTCAATGAACAGCGTCCTTGAGGCCCGTCGCCTGGTCATTTCGGGACAAGTCCAAGGTGTTTCCTTCCGCGCCGCCATGGTGACGGAAGCCCGCCGCCATGGCGCCCGGGGCTGGGTGCGCAACCTCACCGGCGGACAAGTGGAGGCGGTGATCGGTGGCAGCGGAGAAACCGTAGCCCTCATGATCGCCTGGGCCCGACGCGGGCCGCCGGCTGCCTTGGTGACACAGGTGCTGGTGGAAGAGGCGCAGCCCGAAGCGCTCACCGATTACGAACATTTCATCCAGATTGCAAGTTTGTGAATCCGGGCAGTGACACTGAATTGCCCATGGCTATACCTGCCATAGGCTGTGCCAATTGACATTAAACGCCGCGGATCGCAAGATGCGCGTTCCCCGCTTCACCCACAATATTCAGCAAGGAGAATAAACATGGCAGTTCTCGTCGGCAAAGCCGCTCCCGATTTCACCGCAACCACCGTTTTCGGCAACAACGAAATCAAGGATCTCACCCTGTCCTCCCTGAAGGGCAAGTACGTCGTCCTGTTCTTCTATCCCCTGGACTTCACTTTCGTCTGCCCCTCCGAGCTGATCGCCTTCGATCACCGCCTGGAAGAATTCAAGAAGCGCGGCGTTGAAGTGCTGGGCTGCTCCATCGATTCCCAATTCACCCACCTGGCCTGGAAGAACACCCCCGTCGAAAAGGGCGGTATCGGCCAAGTCGGCTATCCCCTGGTGGCGGACATCAACCACGCCATCTGCCAAGCCTATGATGTGGAAGCCGCCGGCGGCGTCGCCTTCCGCGGCTCCTTCCTGATCGACAAGGCCGGCGTGGTGCAGCACCAAGTGGTGAACAACCTGCCCCTGGGCCGCAACATCGACGAGATGCTGCGCATGGTGGACGCCCTGCAATTCACCGAAGAACACGGCGAAGTCTGTCCCGCCGGTTGGTCCAAGGGCAAGGCCGGCATGACCGCCAGCCCCGAAGGCGTAGCAAAGTACCTGGCGGCAAACGCCAAGGCGCTGTAATTAAAAAAGCAACTCCATACAGAGAGCAACGGCCACCCGAGGGTGGCCGTTTTTTATTTTCAGGACCGAACCGCTGAGGTTCCCTTAGCCGGCGCGGGCAGGCACCACGACATTGGCCACACAGGACTGCACCACCTGATCGTGCTGGTTGAGGGTATGCATCTGCACCCGCACGATGCCCCGCTCCGGACGGGAACGGGATGCCCTGATTTCCAGCACCGTGGCTTCCAGGTGCAGGCTGTCGCCGGGGCGCACGGGCAGCGGCCAACGCAGGTCGTCCACCCCCGCGCCTATGGTGCCGGCGGCCGGCTTCATGCCGCAACCCACAATCAGGCGCATGGTGATGGCTGCCGTGTGCCAGCCGCTGGCGGCGAGGCCGCGAAAGAAGGTGTGTTCGGCGGCCGCCTCGTCCAAGTGGAACACCTGGGGGTCGTACCGGGCGGCGAATGCCTTGATCTCTTCGGCATCGACCGTCACCGACTCCGATGTCCATTGCTGGCCGACGTGGAAATCCTCAAGGTAGTGCAGCTCTGATTCCATGGATCGTCCCGTATCAGTCAAAGCGGGCGCGCAATGCAGCCAAGTAAGCCGCCGCGCCGGCGTCTCCCTCTTGGGGCGCCCAGGTCGCCTTCTCGCTATCGGCCAAGGCGGCATAGGGTCCAGCCTTGGCTTCGAGGAACACGGTGTCAGGGGCCAGGGCGAGCACAGTGTGGAAGGTGCCGTGGGGAATATCGCAGCCCAACACTTCGCCACCGGCTTGCAGGGCCGTGCAGCGCAGGACGTTGCCGGCCACATCGAACTCCACCAGCCCCAGCGCGCCGCGCAGGACCACCATGGTTTCATCCTTGTTCGGGTCGTTATGGCGATGGGGGGCGATATAGCTGCCCGGCTGGACGGCATTGAGCAGCCGGTGGGCGGGGAATTCGTTGGCGGGATGGAAGTTGCGATTCTTGCGGCCGCGGGGCGCGGCCTTGGCTTCGGCGCTCACTTCGTCCAGCAGGCGGGTGTCTATCAAGGGGATCATGCGTAAACCACTTTCACGTTGTCGGGGGTGAGCCAGTCGTTCAGTTCCGCCAGCAGGGCGTCGTCCAGGCGCACGCGCCAGGCATCGGAGAGGTTCATCTCGGCCTTGGCATCCTGGTTGTGATAGCTCAAACGGACGAGGCACGGCCCCTGGCGATAAGGATCGAGCACGCTTTGCAATTTGCGCGCATCGGCTTTGCCGTTGAGGGAAAGATGCAGGCGGCGGGCGAAGCGGCCGCGGGCTTCGCCCAAGGTGATGAGTTTGTCCGCCGTCACCCGCAGGCCGCCGCTGAAGGCGTCTTCCTGCACTTTGCCCTCCACCAGCAGCAGGTCGTCTTCCTTGATCTTGGCCCGTTCGGCGTCCCACAGTTCGTTGTACACCACCACTTCCAGTTGGGCGCTGCCGTCGTCCAGGGTCATGATGCACATCTTGCCGCGGCGGCCCATCTGGGTACGGGTGGACAACACCACGCCGGCCATCAGCGCCAGATCCTTCTGGGGCGCGAGCTGGCCCAGGCCGCGCTTGACGAAGGTGGACAACTCCTTGCGATAGGCGTTGAAGGGATGGCCGGAGAGGAAGAAGCCCAGGGCCTGCTTTTCGTTGAGCAATTGCTCCCGCTCGCTCCAAGGCGGCACGTCGACATAGTGTTCGCTATCGTCGGCCACATCGCCAGCCCCCAGGTCGAACAGGCCGCCCTGGAGGGCGTTGCGCTCGGCCTGCTCCGCCAGTTCCAGGGCCGCACCGACGGAGGCCAGCATCTTGTGGCGGTCCGCCTGCCCGGCGGCGGTTTGCGGAGCGATGGCGTCGAAAGCGCCGGCCTTGATCAGGGCTTCGATGACGCGGCGGTTGACCGTGCGTTTGTCCACCCGCTTGCAGAAATCGAACAGGTCCTTGAAGGCCCCGCCCTCCTGGCGCGCCTTGAGGATGGCGGTGAGCGCCGATTCGCCGGTGCCCTTGATGGCCCCCAGGCCGTAGCGGATGGTCTTGCCGTCCACCGGCATGAAACGCACGCCGCCGCTGTTGATATCCGGCGGCAGGAAGGAAAGACCGCTGTCCTTGCCGTCCTTGAAGAAGAACTGCACCTTGTCCGTGTCGGCCATTTCCGAGGACAGGGTGGCAGCCATGAAACTGGCCGGGTGGTGGCACTTGAGCCAGGCCGTGTGGTACGCCACCAGGGAATAGGCGGCGGCGTGGGATTTGTTGAAGCCGTAGCCGGCGAACTTGTCGATGTAGTCGAAGATCTCGTTGGCGGTCTCGGCGGTGATGCCCTGCTTGCCCGCGCCTTCGATGAACACCTCGCGCTGCTTGGCCATTTCCTCGGGCTTCTTCTTGCCCATGGCCCGGCGCAGCATATCGGCGCCGCCCAGGGAATAACCCGCCACCACCTGGGCGGTCTGCATCACCTGCTCCTGGTACACCATGATGCCGTAGGTGGTGGCCAGCACCTTCTCCAGGGAAGGCGTGAGGTAAGTGACCTTCTCGCGCCCGTGCTTACGGTTGATGAAGCTGGGGATCAGGTCCATGGGACCCGGCCGATAGAGGGCGTTGAGGGCGATCAGGTCTTCCAGGCGGTCGGGCCTGGCCTGCACCAGCATATCCTTCATGCCCCGGGATTCGAACTGGAACACCGCCGTGGTGTTGGCATTGCGGAACACGCTCTCGTACACCGCCTGGTCGTCCAGGGGCAGCTTTTCCAGCACCACATCGCCGCCTTCGATGCTGTTGGCGAAGTCCACCGCTTCGTTGAGGATGGTCAGGGTGCGCAGACCGAGGAAGTCGAACTTCACCAGACCGGCCTTTTCCACATCATCCTTGTCGAACTGGCTCACCACCGAAGTGCTGCCGTCGGCGGAATAGAGCGGGCAGAAGTCGGTGAGCTTGCCCGGCGCGATCAATACGCCGCCGGCATGCATGCCGACGTTGCGGGTCATGCCCTCGAGACGGATGGCCAGGTCCCACAGTTGGCCGATTTCCTCTTCGTTCTGCACCCGCTCACGGATCTGCGGTTCCTTTTCCAGCGCTGTCTTGAGGTCGATGCCCAGTTCGTTGGGGATCAGCTTGGCGAACTGGTCCACAAAGTTGAAAGGCAGGTCGAGCACCCGGCCCACGTCGCGGATCACGGCCTTGGCCGCCATGGTGCCGAAGGTGGCGATCTGGGAAACGCAGTGGGCGCCGTACTTGTCCTTCACGTACTGGATCACCCGGTCGCGGCCTTCCTGGCAGAAGTCCACGTCGAAGTCGGGCATGGACACCCGTTCCGGGTTGAGGAAACGCTCGAACAGCAGTTCGTAGTAGAGCGGATCGAGATCGGTAATCAGCAGCGAGTAGGCCACCAGGGAGCCGGCGCCGGAACCCCGGCCCGGCCCCACCGGCACGCCGTTGTTCTTGGACCACTGGATGAAATCGGCCACGATGAGGAAGTAGCCGGGGAAGCCCATGGACTGGATGGTCTTGATCTCGAACTCCAGGCGCTCCTCGTAGCGGGGGCGCTGGGCCTCCCGTTCAGCTTCGTCGGGGTAGAGATGCTCGAGACGCTTCTTCAATCCGGCGCGGGATTCGTTGGCCAGGTGCTCATCCAGGGTCACGCCGTCCGGCGTGGGAAAGTCCGGCAGGAAGTTCTTGCCCAGGGTGACGCTCAGGTTGCAGCGCTTGGCGATCTCCACCGTGTTCTCGATAGCTTCCGGCAGGTCGCTGAACAGCTCGGCCATCTCGGCCTGGGTCTTGAAGTACTGCTGCTCGGTATAGGGCTTGGGGCGGCGCGTGTCGGCCAGCACATAACCTTCGGCGATGCAGACCCGGGCTTCGTGGGCGGTGAAATCGTCGCTATCGAGGAACTGGATCGGATGGGTGGCCACCAAGGGCAGGCCCAGATGGGCAGCCAAGTCGGCGGTGAGGGCGATCAAGGCTTCCTGCTGGGACTGCTGGCGATCACCGTGGGGGCGCTGCACTTCCAGGTAATAGCTGTCGGGGAACAGTGCCGCCCAACGCCTGGCCCGGGCCTCGGCGGCTTCCCGCTTGCCGGCCATGAGCAGGGGACCGATGTCGCCCAGGGGGCCGCCGGAGAGCGCAATGAGGCCGCTGTTGTCGCCGTTCTCCAGGGCCTGCAAGCTGATCTCGGCCTTGCCCTGGCGACGGGGCTGGAGGAAAGCTGCGGACAACACTTCGCACAGGCGCAGGTAGCCGGCGCGGTTCTTCACCAGCAGCAGGGCACGGGAAAAACTGTCGCGGCCCTGATCGCGGGCGTCTTCGTCCCGAATCCACACATCGCAGCCGATCACCGGCTTGATGCCCTTGCCCCGGGCGCCGGTGTAGAACTTCACCATGCCGAACAAATTGGACAGGTCGGTCAGGGCCAGGGCGGCCATGCCGTCCTTGGCGGCGCGGGCCAAAGCCTCATCGATGCGGACGATGCCGTCGGTGATGGAGTATTCGGAATGGAGGCGAAGATGGACGAACTGGGGGGCGGACATAGGGCGGGATTTTATCGCTCCCAGTTCGCCCCGCCTGGCAAATTATTCACCGGCCGGGATGGCGGGTGCAGGCAGGCACCGTCGCGACGGCTTAACCACCAAGGACACCAAGTTCGCCAAGAGGCGCCCAGAAAATCAAATGCAAATAATCTTTGGCAACACTGAACAAGTCTGTCCGCGTTGAGCCTTTCGAATCTCAGCCTGAACGGTGCTGGCTTAATCAGCGCTTTTCTTTCTGCCGTGCTTGGTGCGCCTTGGTGAACTTGGCGCCCTGGGTGATTTCATCATCGCCTATCGCCACACCCCGCCACAACCCAACCTCAATCGCGCAATTTGGCCGCCAAGGTGGCGACGCGCTGGCCCAGGTGGGCGGCGGTCTTCAGGTCGGAATCCCGCATGGCGTCGCCCCCCTGGTCGGCGTTGGCCTGGGCCATGGCGCCGGAGAAACTGCCGAGGCGATTCAAATCATCCACGCTGCCGGTGCTGGAGTTGTTGCCGGGCATCAGGCCAAGGCTGGTCCAGATCATGCCGTGCTGGTTGGCGAAGACCATCAACTGGATCAAGGAACCCAGCTTGTCGCCGGACTGGGAAGCGGAGGTGGTGAAGCCGGCGGCCACCTTGTCCTTCCAGTTCTGGGTGAACCAGGGTTTGGAGCTGGCGTCCATGAAGGTCTTGAAGGGGGCGGACACGCTGCCCATGTAGGTGGGCGCGCCGAAGACGATGGCATCGGCGGCATCCAGATCAGCCCAGTCGGCATCGGTGATTTCGGCTACGGATACCAGGCGGGCCTCGACGCCGGGTACCGACTTGGCACCTTCAAGAACGGCCTGGGCCTGGGTGAGGGTATGGCCGTAGCCGCTGTGGTAGGCAATGACAACCTTGGTCATGGAACGCTCCTTAGGGGAAATTATGTTAATTTACTTCACAATAAAATTGAGGAATGAAGCCTACCTATAAGACACAGGTTTCATAACCGATATTTTTTAAATTTATCGTTGAATTTAATTCATCATGAAGATATCCCTCGACGCTTTGCAATTGATGGACGCCATTGCCCTGCGCGGCAGCTTTGCCGCGGCGGCGGAGTCCCTGCACCGGGTGCCTTCGGCGGTGACCCACGCGGTGCGCAAGCTGGAGGAAGACCTGGGGGTGGCGCTCTTCATCCGGGAAGGCCGCCGCGCCGTGCTGACCCCGGCCGGTCAAGCCTTGCTGGAGGAAGGCCGGCGCCTCATCAAGGCCGCCGGGGCGCTGGAATGCCGGGTGCAGCGCGTCGCCAAGGGTTGGGAGATGGAATTGCGCATCGCCGTGGACAGCCTCATCGACATCGCCCAGCTATTGCCCCTGGTGAAGGAATTCGATGCACTGGACAGCAGCACTCGACTGCGCTTCAGCCAGGAGGTCTTGGGCGGCGGCTGGGATGCCCTGTTCACCGGCCGCGCCGACCTGGCCCTGGGCGCCCCCGGCGACCCGCCCAGCAGCGCCGGGCTGGCCGTGCATCCCTGGGGTTCGGTTCCCTTCGTTTTCGCCATCGCGCCGGAGCATCCCCTCAATGCCTTGCCCGACCCGCTGCCCATGACGGAAATCGCCCGCCACCGGGTGGTCGTTGTCGCCGATTCTTCCCGGGAACTGCTGGCGCGCAGCGTCGGCCTGGTGGACGGTCAGTTGACCCTGACCGTCCCCACCCTGGCCGCCAAGGCCGCTGCCCAGGCCGCCGGCCTTGGCGTGGGCCACCTCCCCATCGGCCTGGCCCGCCGCGAAGTGGCGGCCGGGCGGCTGGTGGTCCGAGAAACGGAAGGAGGACACGTCCAGGACAACCTGCACCTGGCCTGGCGCACCGGCGCCTCGGGCAAGGCCCTGGATTGGTTCCGCAAGAAACTGGAGACTGCGGAATGGCGGGACCGGCTGCTGGCGGACAACCAGTCTTAAGCGCCTTTTCAGCCAGGCTGATCGACGAAACGCATCACCAGGCGCCGCACCCGGGGTGCGAAAACATAAATCACCGGCAGGGCCACGGAATAGGCCACCAGCCAGGCGTGGCCCCAGCGCGTGAGGAAGTCGGGCACAAAACCGACGTTGGTCCAAGTGACGACGAAAGTCATCAAGGTCACCATGACCAGGGCCATGACGACGGAAAACGCCAAGTGGGAATAGCGGGAGGAAAGCCGGACCATCAACAACCTCTACAACCAGGGTTCGGGACCTTCCACCCAATCCAACAGCGGCTGCCACTGGGCCTGGTCCTGGCCGGCGCGGGAGGGGGACAGATCGAAGATGGTGAGGCCGTGGGCCGCCGCCTGGACATAGGTCTGGGTGTCGCGCAGATAGGCCAACACCGGCAATCCCTGGCTCTCGAGAAAACGCTCCAGTTGCGCCGCCGCCCGGGTGCGGGCATCGACTCGCATGCCCACCACCGCCACATAGGCCTGATGCTTGCGGATTTCCTTCTCTTCGGCCAGGGCCTCGAGGAAATGCTGGGTGGCGAGGATGTCGAAGATGGATGGTTGCAGCGGCACGATCACCCGATCCACCATCTTCAGCACCTGGCTCAAACGCTTGCCGTGGAGCCCGGCCGGGGTATCCAGCACCGCATGGGTGGTGTCCTTGGGCGGACGGGCCGGCTTGTCCTCGTCGATCTCCCAAGTGCCGATGGGCGGCAGCGCAGGGGAACGCAGCCCGAGCCAGGCCCGGGAGGATTGCTGGCGATCGATGTCGCCCAGCATGACCCGGCGGCCCTGGCGGGCGAAGTAGCCGGCAAGATTGGTGGCCAGGGTGCTCTTGCCCACGCCGCCCTTGGGATTCGCAATCAGGAAGGATTTCATCTCGACCTCGCAAAATCGGAAAGCGAAGGATACCCGGGCTGCATCTGTTTGGCTGCATCGGCTCCGGGCCGCCCGTCGGCTTTTCCCGGGGTGGGAAAGCGGGTAAAGTCGCCCCTCCGTTTTCGCTCCGCCCCCGCCTCCATGCGTCTGCAGCGTCTCGCCAAGATAATCCGCGTCGGCATCGCCCACGGTCTCGACCAGATGATCCTGGAACACGAGCCCTCGGGGCACTTGGTGCGGCTGGCGCAAAAGCTCTTCTTCTGGCGCGACCTGTCCGCGCCCCCGGCGGTACGCCTGCGCCTGACCCTGGAAACCCTGGGGCCCATTTTCGTCAAGTTCGGCCAAATGCTGTCCACCCGCCGCGACCTGCTGCCGCCGGACATCGCCGACGAACTGGCGCGCTTGCAGGACCAGGTGCCGCCCTTCCCTTCCGAGCAGGCGGTGGCGCTGCTGGAAAAGAATTTCGGCAAGCCCCTAGGCGAGGTGTTCGCCAGCTTCGAGCGGGAACCCGTGGCCTCGGCCTCCGTCGCCCAAGTGCACTTCGCCGTGCTCCCCGATGGCCGCGAAGTGGCGGTGAAAATCCTCCGCCCCGGCCTGGTGCCCATCATCGAACACGACCTGGCCCTGCTCGACGCCGGGGCCATGCTCTTGGAAAAGCTCTGGTCCGACGGCAAACGCCTCAAGCCCCGGGAAGTGGTGGCCGAGTTCGACAAATACCTCCACGACGAGCTGGACCTGATGCGGGAAGCCGCCAACTGCTCCCAACTGCGGCGCAACTTCACCACCGGCGACGCCGCCTCCGGCCTGCTCAAGGTGCCCGAGGTTTACTGGGACTGGTGCAGCGAATCGGTGATGGTGATGGAACGCATGAAGGGCGTGCCCATTTCCCAGATCGAGGTGCTGCGCGAACGGGGCGTGGACATCCCGGCCCTGGCCCGGGCCGGGGTGGAAATCTTCTTCACCCAGGTGTTCCGCGACGGCTTTTTCCACGCCGATATGCATCCGGGCAATATCCAGGTGGCCACCGACGGCCCCGACAAGGGCAAGTACATCGCCCTCGATTTCGGCATCGTCGGCACCCTCAACGAAGTGGACAAGCGCTACCTGGCGCAGAACTTCCTCGCCTTCTTCCGCCGCGACTACAAGCGGGTGGCGGAGGCCCATGTGGAATCGGGCTGGGCGCCCGCAGACACCCGCATCGACGAATTCGAGGCGGCCATCCGCGCCGTCTGCGAGCCCATCTTCGACCGGCCCCTGAAGGAAATTTCCTTCGGCCGTGTGCTGCTGCGCCTGTTCCAGACTTCCCGCCGCTTCAATGTGGAAATCCAGCCGCAACTGGTGCTGCTGCAAAAGACCCTACTCAACATTGAAGGCCTGGGGCGGCAACTGGACCCCGATCTCGATTTGTGGAAAACCGCCAAGCCCTTCCTCGAGCGTTGGATGAGCGAACAAGTGGGCTGGCGCGGCCTGCTCAACAATCTGAAAAAGGAGGCGCCGCAATGGGCCTCCCTGCTGCCGGCCCTGCCGCGCCTGGCCCACCAGGCCCTGGCGGAACGGGAACCGGCGCGCCTGCTGGCGGCCCTGGAATCCCTCGAAGGCCAGGCCCGTCAGCGCAACCGCTGGCTGCTACTGATCGCCGCCTTGCTCGGCGGCATCCTGCTCACCCTGCTGGGACGTTGAGAAGGTCGAATTGGCCACGGGGGACACGGGGAGCACGGGGGAAAACCTTTGTATTGCCCAGTGTTCTCCGTGTCCCCCGTGGCGAACGACTTCAGGTTTTAGGTTTTTCCTCGCCACCGCTCTCCGCCTCTGACTCCGCCACGCCGCTACTGATGCGCTGGGCCCAGGCGATGGCTTCGTTCTGGGCGGTCATGATGCCTTCCTCGCTGATCTGCAAGTCCTTCGCCATCTGCGCCACTTGGTCGAAATCCCCTTGCTCCAGGGCTTCGCAGAGCACGATCAACTGCCCCAGGGGCCTGTCCTTGCGCACCAGGGCCGATTTGAGTTCGTCGGCCAGATGCAGACGATCGGCCACCTGTTCCATGGGCCAACCCATGATGACGTCGGCCAGGGAGAGCAGGCCTACCATATAGGCCTCGTCCTGCAACAGACTGGTTTCGTGGTGGGTGCGGTAGGTCAGCACGAACTCCATGAAACGGGCGCGGCGCAGGGCCAGCTCCAGCAGCGGGGAGTCCTTGCCGCCGCCGTTCAGCACGAACAGCAGCACCTGCAACCAGCGCCGCAACTGTTCCCGGCCCAGTACGGCAAAACCGTGCTTGAGGGAGCGGATCGGCGTCGGCAGGGCGAAGGCGGAGGAATTCACCAGGCGCAGCAGGTGCACCGAGAGCACCGGATCGGTCTTGAACACCGCCTCCAGCTCCTTGTCATCGGCATCGGCCATGAGCTTGGCCAGCAGATCCAGCACCGCCAGCTTCTGCGGGTCGGCACGCTGCCCTTCCACCTGCACCGGCCGGGCGAAGTGGTAACCCTGGAACAAGTGGAAGCCCTTGTCATTCAGGGCGGCGAAGGTTTCCGGCAGGTCAACGCCACAGGCATAGAGCTGCACGCCCTGGCCCCAGGCCTCGTCAATCAACGCATCGCAGGCCCCGGAGAGCACCTGGTCGGCCTTGAGTTTGAGCACGTCGGCCAGTAGGACCACCGCACCCAGACTGTTAAGGTTGGTATCGTCGGCGGTGGCATCGATGACAAAACGATAGCCGCGGCCCTTCAGTTCGCGGCAGCGCTCGTTCATGGCCCGCACCAGCCCGCTGGTCACCTCCAGGGCGAAACGATCCGGCGGCAGCAGGTTGAGCAAATCACTGCCCAACAACTCGGCGTTGAGGGGCAGGAAAGCGCGGCGTAACTGCAACAGGCTGTCCAATCCGGAATGGACGAAGGCGCTGAGGATGGCATTGGCGGCAGCCTCGGTTTCATCAGCGACCAGGGGCTGCTCGGAGGCGGGCGGATTCAACGGCGCGGATTGGTAGAGCAACTCTACGGCAACGGCGGCGCCGGCCCCATTCAGCACCGGCTGCCAGGCGAAGGCGTAGCGGGCGTTCTCCATGGCCGGACTCAAGAAGCGGTCACAATGCAGGAGGACATTCGGATACCAGCCAGCCGTCGCCCCATGCCCACGAAAGTCGAAGAATCTTCCATAGCCCTGCCTCCTGGAAATGTAGTCCGCACAAGGTGTTACGGCCCATGACGCTTATAGTGCCTTGAGTATAATCGGCGCTCCCGAATTTTCTCAGCCGCGGCGCGGAATTCCCTGCCTGAATAGCGGGATTTTTCCCGCGCTGCCCCCACCTCCCGAAAGGGTCGACATGCTGCTCTGGTTCGTCATCGCCTACTGGGTCGTTTCCGTGGGCATTGGCCTCTACGCCGCCACCCGCGTGCACAACACCAAGGACTTCGCCGTGGCCGGCCGCCATCTGCCGTTCTACATGGTCACCGCCACGGTGTTCGCCACCTGGTTCGGTTCGGAAACAGTATTGGGCATCCCCGCCACCTTTCTCAAGGAAGGATTGCACGGCGTCGTCGCCGACCCCTTCGGCTCCTCCCTGTGCCTGATCCTGGTGGGTCTGTTCTTCGCCGCGCCCCTGTACCGCATGAACCTGCTCACCATCGGCGATTTCTACAAGAAGCGTTTCGGCCGCGGCGTGGAGGTGCTGACCACCCTCGCCATCGTCATTTCCTACCTGGGCTGGGTGGGCGCCCAGATCACGGCGCTGGGCCTCGTCTTCAATGTGGTGTCCGGCGGCGAGATCAGCAAGCTGACGGGCATGTGGATCGGTTCCGGCACCATCCTGATCTACACCATCTTCGGCGGCATGTGGGCGGTGGCCATCACCGACTTCCTGCAGATGATCGTCATCGTGCTGGGCATGCTCTGGATCGGCGGTGAAGTATCGGGTCAGGTGGGCGGCGTCGGCGTGGTGGTGGCCCACGCGGCACAAAACGCCAAGTTCGATTTCTGGCCCGTTGCCGATGCCAAGGAGATCATCGGCTTCTTCGCCGCCTGGATCACCATGATGTTCGGCTCCATCCCGCAACAGGACGTATTCCAGCGGGTGCAATCGTCCAAGACCGAGAAGATCGCCGTCTGGGGCTCGGTGCTGGGCGGCAGCCTCTACTTCATCTTCGCCTTCGTGCCCATGTTCCTGGCCTATTCCGCCACCCTGATCGACCCGCAGATGGTGGATGCCCTGATCGACACTGACTCGCAGATGATCCTGCCCAGGCTGGTGATGGAACACGCACCGCTGTTCGCCCAGGTGATGTTCTTCGGCGCCCTGCTCTCCGCCATCAAGAGCTGCGCCTCGGCCACCCTGCTGGCGCCCTCGGTCACCTTCACCGAAAACCTGCTCAAGCCGATGATGGCCCACATGTCGGACCACAAGCTGCTGCGCACCATGCGCATCGTCACCCTCAGCTTCACCGTGCTGGTGACCCTCTATGCCATGAACTCCAAGGCCAGCATCTTCAAGATGGTGGAGAACGCCTACCAGATCACCCTGGTGATGGCCTTCGTGCCCTTGGTATTCGGCCTTTACTGGCGCCGCGCCACCAACCAGGGCGCCCTGCTGGCCATCTTCCTCGGCCTGTCCACCTGGTTGTCCATCCTCATCGCCGGCCCCGACGATCCTTTCATTCCCGCCCAGTTCGCCGGAGTCATCGCCAGCCTGATCGGCATGGTGGCCGGTTCCCTGCTGCCCCAGTGGCTGCACCACAATCCCCACATCCACGACGAACTGCGCGCCGGCCATCACGCCGCCGCCCAGACCTACCATGCCGACCCCGTGCACCACCATCCGGGCCACTGACATGCCCCAGGTCGCCGAACCATGAGCGCACGACGCCTGTTCAACCGCAGGCGGCTGATCCTGTTGCTGGGCCTCTTGCTCAGCGCCGGCTTCATGGCCACCTCGCTGCTGAGTTACATGGCCTCCCGGGATGCCATCCGCGCTTCCATCATCGACCAGGAGCTGCCCCTCACGGCGGACAATATCTACACCGAAATCCAAAAGGATCTGGTGCGTCCCATCTTCATCTCCTCCATGATGGCCAGCGACACCTTCGTCCGCGACTGGGTGCTCCACGGCGAGAAGGATGTGGGCCAGATGACCCGCTACCTGAAGGAAGTGCAGGAACGCTACGGCGCCTTCACCAGCTTCTTCGTCTCGGACCGGACATCCACCTACTACCAGACCCAGGGCGTGCTCAAGCAGGTGAAGCCGGAGGAGCCTCGGGATGCGTGGTATTACCGGGTGCGCAATCTGGAATCCCCCTACGAGATCAACGTGGATCCGGATCTTGCCAACGGCGACAAGCTCACCATCTTCATCAACTACCGGGTGCTGGACTACCAGCAACGCTTCATCGGCGCCACCGGCATCGGGCTCACCGTGGACGCGGTCCGTCTGCTCATCAACGAATACCAGCAGCGCTACCGGCGCATCGTCTACTTCGTGGACGCCAATGGCCGCATCGTGCTGTTCGGCAATCAATCGGGGCACCTCGAGTCGGATATCCGCGAAGTGGAAGGCCTGAAACAGATCGCCGACAAAGTATTGCGGGAAAAGGCTGGCTCCTACCAGTACCACAACAAGGGCAGCGAGCACCTGCTCAAGGTACGCTTCATTCCCGAGCTCAACTGGTATCTGTGCGTGGAAAAGATCGAGGATGAGGCCCTGTCCTCCATTCGCAAGGCCCTTTACCTCAACCTGGCCATCTGCGTCCTGCTCACCGCCGTGGTGATGACGCTGGCAAGACTGGTGCTGAACCGCTACCAGGGGCGGCTGGAAGAAATGGCCACCATCGACAAGCTCACCGGCCTGCTCAACCGCCAGGCCTTCGACATCCTCTTACAGCAGGCCTTGGCGGAGTTCCAACGGGTTCCCCAACCCCTGGCCCTGCTGTTGTTCGACGTGGACCACTTCAAGCGGATCAACGACAGCTTCGGCCACCTCAAAGGTGATAACGTCTTGAAGGATGTCGCCTTGTTGCTGCGGAACAACCTGCGCCAGTCCGACCTGGCCTTCCGCTGGGGGGGCGAGGAATTCCTGGTGGTGCTGAAGGGCAGCGGCGTCGCCGATGCCGTCGCCGTCGCCGAAAAGATCCGTACCGCCATCGCCAACCACCGTTTTGGCACACCGGAAACACCGATGCAGATATCCATCAGCGCCGGCGTCACCGAATACCTGCCCGGGGATGACGCCGACCGCCTGGTGGGCCGTGCCGATGCAGGGCTGTACCTGGCCAAGCGCAACGGCCGCAACCGGGTGGAGTGCGGCACGACGGACGCCTCGTCCACCCATCCGGCCGCCCCCGCGTAACGGCCCGCCCGTAGTGAAACCCCGCCACGACGACATCCTGTCCCGCTATCTGGCAGTGGCCTACACCGTCCTGGTGGTCTATGCCAGCCTGCATCCCTTCAGCGGCTGGCGCGATTCCGGCGCGGCGGTATTGGATTTTCTGGTCGCCCCCTGGCCGCGCTACGTGACGGGCTTTGACCTCACCATCAACGTCCTGGCCTACCTGCCCCTGGGTTTCCTCTGGAGCGCGGCCTGGCAACGACGCTTCTCCTCCCGCAGTTCGGTGCTGGCGGCCAGCCTCATCGGCATCATCCTCAGCCTGGGCATGGAAACCGTGCAGAACTATCTGCCCAGCCGCGTTCCTTCCAACCTCGACCTGGCCTGCAACAGCCTCGGCGCCTTCGTCGGCGCCCTGCTCGGCGCCCGCTACGGTCAGACGCTGTTGAGCGGCGGCCGCCTGCATGTCCAGCGGCAGCGTTGGGTACTGGCCGGCCCGGCCGGGGACGCCGGCCTGATTTTGCTGTCCCTGTGGCTGCTGACCCAGCTCAATCCGGAAACCCTGTTGTTCGGCAATGGCGATTTGCGTCAGTTACTGGATCTGGAAGATTTGAGCGACTTCGACGTGGGTCGCTTCAGCCGCATCGAGGCGGTGATCGCCGCCGCCAACACCCTGGCCGTGGGCTTCATGACCTCCTGCCTGTTGCGGCGACGCCAGCTCGTCCTCGTGGTGGCCCTGCTGTTGGGCGGACTAGCGGTACACACCTTCGCCCACGCGCTGCTCATCAGTCCCCAGGAAGCCCTGCGCTGGGCCACCCCGGGCAACCGTAGCGGACTGCTTGTCGGCATACTGCTCTTGCTGCCCTGCCTCGGCCTTCCCCCTGCCCTGCGCCGGGTGATGGCGGGAAGCGCCTTGTTGTTCGCCACCGTGCTGGTGAACCTGGCCCCCACCAACCCCTACCTGACCCAGGCGGCCCAAGCCTGGTGGCAGGGACACTTCCTCAACTTCAACGGACTGACCCGGCTCACCTCCATGCTCTGGCCCTTCCTGGCCCTGCCCTGGTTGCTGATGCCGCAACGAAAATCATGGAATCAGACCTGACCGCCCTGCGCGATGCCCTCCGCGCCTTCTGCGCCGAACGGGATTGGCACAGCTATCACACGCCGAAGAACCTGGCCATGGCCATGATCGTGGAGGCCGCCGAACTGGTGGAGCATTTCCAGTGGGCGACGGCGGAGGAAAGCCTGCACCTGTCGCCGGAAAAACTGGCCGAGGTCAGGGATGAAGTGGCCGATACCTTCATCTACCTGGTGGAACTGGCCGACGTGCTGGGCATCGACCTGATCGCCGCGGCCCGGGACAAGATGAAAAAGAACGCCCTGAAATATCCCGCGCCGGACCTGTCGGAAAAACAGGTCTGAGATAATCGCCCCCTTGTTGCACCTTATTCCCCCCGGAGCCTCCATGAGTTTCTTCAAGCACCACATCTTCTTTTGCACAAACCAGCGCGCCAACGGCGAAGCCTGCTGCAACGACCGCGGCGCAAGCGAGTTGTGGGCCTACGCCAAGGAAAAAGCCAAAGCCGCCGGACTGGGCGACGTGCGGGTCAACAAGGCCGGTTGCCTGGGCCGCTGCGAGCATGGCCCGGTGGCCGTGGTCTATCCCGACGAGACCTGGTACACCTTCATCGACAAGGAAGACATCGACGAGATCGTGGACAGCCACCTCAAGCAGGGCAAGGTGGTGGAACGCCTCAAGATTTGAGGCCTGTGCCGGAAAGAAAGCCACCATGAGCCTGCATGAACGCGTCCTCCTCGACGGCCCCAAGGGCAAGATCGAGGTTTTCGTCGAGCCCCGGGAGAATGCAAAGGGCATCGCCCTGATTTCCCACCCCCATCCCCTGTTCGGCGGTACCGCCGACAACAAGGTGATCACCACCCTGGCGCGCACCTTCCGCGACCTGGGCTATCACACCCTGCGTCCCAGCTTCCGCGGCGTCGGCGGCTCGGAAGGGGAGCACGACCACGGCTTCCAGAAGACCGACGACCAGTACGCCGTGCTCGCCTATGCCCGGCAACGTTTCGGCGCTGCACTGCCCGTGGTCCTGGCCGGTTTTTCCTTCGGCGCCTACGTCACCACCCGCCTCGCCAAACGCCTGCAGGACGAAGGCACGCCGGCCCTGCGCCTGGTGCTGGTGGGCACTGCCGCCGGGTTTATTGAAGGCGCCCGGGCCTACACCACCGAAGCCGTCTCGCCGGACACCATCGTCATCCACGGCTCCAAGGATGAAACCGTTCCCCTGGACAACGTGCTGGCCTGGGCGGAGCCCCTGGAAGTGCCGGTCACGGTGGTGGCGGGGGCCGACCACTTTTTCCATCGCCGCCTGCACATCATTCGCGGCATCATCACGCGGTCCTGGCGGTCCGAGTAATGCAAATCCTTTGCCCTCACCCCCGGCCCCGCGCCCCGCGGGAGAGGGGTCACCATCCTGGACTTGCCCATGGCAAGTCGTTTCCCTGTCTATGAACGCACCCCTCCGCGTCCTCGATCTGCACAAGTCCTACGGCGGACGGGAAGTCGTGGCCGGCATCTCCTTCGCCCTGAACCCCGGTGAATGCTACGGCCTGCTCGGCCCCAACGGCGCCGGCAAGACCACCACCCTGCGTTGCTGCCTGGGACTCACCACGCCCGATGGCGGCGACATCACCCTGGTGAATGAACCGGTGCCGCAACGGGCCCGGGAAGCAAGAATGAAAGTGGGCGTCGTGCCCCAGTTCGACAACCTCGACCCCGATTTCAACTGCGCCGAGAACCTGTTGGTGTTCGGCCGCTACTTCGGTCTGGGGGACGACACGATCAAGGCCCGCATTCCCGATCTGCTCGAATTCGCGGGCCTCGCCGGCAAGGAAAAAGCGCCCCTGCGCAGCCTGTCGGGCGGCATGAAACGGCGCCTGACCCTGGCCCGGGCCCTGGTGAACGACCCCGATCTGCTGGTGTTGGACGAGCCCACCACCGGCCTCGACCCCCAGGCCCGGCACCTGATCTGGGACCGCCTCAAGCAATTGCTCGCCGCCGGCAAGACCATCCTTCTCACCACCCATTTCATGGATGAGGCAGAACGCCTCTGCCACCGCCTCGCCATCATGGACAACGGCCGCATCGTCGCCGAAGGCAGCCCACGGGAGTTGATCGCCGGCGAGATCGAAAGCTCGGTGGTGGAAGTCTTCGGCGAAGCGGCCCCGGAATGGGCCGCCACCCACGCCGGCCGCTATGCAAAACGGGTCGAGACCAGCGGCGAGACGGTGTTCTGTTATCTGGACGACGCGGCCCCCTTGCTCACCGACCTGGGCCACCGCCCGGAACTGCGCTCCCTGCACCGCCCCGCCAATCTGGAAGACGTGTTCCTCAAGCTCACCGGCCGGGAGTTACGCGACTGATGCTGACCGATATGTCATTCAACTTGCGCTGGTTCGCCGTCTGGCAACGCAATTTCCTGGTCTGGCGCAAGCTGGCGCTGCCTTCGGTGCTGGGCAATCTGGCCGACCCCATGATCTACCTGTTCGGCCTCGGTTACGGTCTCGGCGGCTTGCTGCCCCAGGTGGGCGGGGTGTCCTACATCACCTTCCTGGCAGCAGGAACGGTGTGCGCCAGCACCATGAACGCGGCCACTTTCGAATCGCTTTACTCGGCCTTTTCCCGCATGCAGGTGCAGAAGACCTGGGACGCCATCCTCAACGCGCCGGTGGCCATGGCGGACGTGGTGATCGGCGAATGGGTCTGGGCGGCGACCAAGGCCACCCTCTCCGGCGGCGCCATCCTGCTGGTCATCAGCCTGCTCGGCTTCACCCGGCCCGACCTGGCGCTATGGGCGCTGCCCCTGGTGTTCCTGATCGGGCTCAGCTTTGCCGCCCTGGGGCTGATCGTCACGGCCCTGGCGCCGTCCTACGATTTCTTCATGTACTACTTCACCCTGTTGGTAACGCCCATGATCCTGCTGTCCGGAGTGTTTTTTCCCCTGGCGCAATTGCCGCCCGCCGCGCAACTGCTGGCCCAACTGCTGCCCTTGAGTCATGCGGTGGCGCTGGTGCGGCCGCTGCTGCTGGGCAATCCGGTACCGGATCTCTGGTTGCATGGCGGCGTGCTGGCGAGCGTGGCCGCGGTGGCCATCGTCGTGGCGATCCGCTTGACGAAGCGCAGACTGCTGAGCTGAATCCCTTGCGCCGACCCGGCCGGTCAGGGCTCGTTGCGGAGTCGCTGTTCCAGGCGCAGACGCAGGGGCGCGCCATGATCGTCATAGCTGCCTGACGCATCCTCCGCCAGAGGGGATGGCGCCAGCATTGGTCCTCTACGGGCCACCCAGGCATCACCGCCCAAGCCCAACAAGACTCCCACCAGCAGCATCACGGCCCCCGCCTTGAAAGGCGAAGCCAATTTGACGGCCAACCAGCGGGAGCGCCAGCGCAAGTGGCGCTGATTGCGGGCGGCGATTTTCATTTCTGCCAGGGCACGGCGCTGCTCGATCTGGGCCAGGGCCAGCGCTTTCAAGACGGCGACCTTCTCCTCAGCGGCAGCGGCGGCGGCTTCCAGGGCTTTGCGCTTGGCGTCGGCAGCCAGGCGAGCCTCTTCCGCCACCTCGGTTTTGTGCTGCGCGGCCTTGACGGCATCCAGGTCGGCGCTGCGGCGCTCGATGGCGGTCATTTCCGCCTTGCGCTCCGCCTCCCGCAGGGCTTCGGATTGTTTGGCCAGGTTCTGGTCGGTCTGGATACGGATGCGCGCCATGGCCAGGGCTTCCGCATCGGCCAGCTCCCGCACCCGCAAGGCCTCCAGGGCCTGCTTGCCCTGGTCGAGCCGAGCCCGGGCGGCGGCTTCGGCGGCGGCCCGTTGTTCGGCTGGCGTGGTGTCGCGGCTGGAGGAATTCACGGCAAAGGGAATCTCGCCCGAAAAAATATCCCGCCAGCCTAGCCCAAGGCCGCACCGGGAAAAGCCCGAATAAACGGGCAAGTTCCCGGCCGGCCAGGGCCTATTTCAGCCGATCATGTCCCGATTGGCGGCCCCCGGCGGCACCATGGGGAAGACTTGGCAGGCGATGTCGATGCCGGCATGGATCAGCGTTGGCCCCGGCTGGGCCATGGCCCGGGCCAGGGCGCGGCGGGGATCCGCTTCCATGTCCAGGTCCAGGGCGGCCATGCCGCAGCCCCGGGCCAGGGCCGGAAAGTCGGGGCCGTGACGGTAGCGGCTGGCGTAGATGCGTTTGCCGTAGAACAGGCTCTGCTGCTGATGCACCAGCCCGAGGGAGGCGTTGTTCATGACGATGATCTTGAGATTGGCGTTTTCCTCCGCCGCCGTCACCAGCTCCTGGATGTTCATGAGCAGGCTGCCGTCACCGCTGAAACAGACCACGGTCCGCTCCGGGCAGGCCAGGGCCGCCCCCAGGGCGGCTGGCAGGCCGAAGCCCATGGTGCCGAGGCCGCCGGAGGTGAGCCATTGCCGCGGCCGGCGCAGGGGATAGGCCTGGGCCGCCCACATCTGGTGCTGGCCCACATCGGTGGCGACGACGGCCTGGTCGCCGTCCAAGTCCGCCAGGGCGTCCGCCACGGCGCGGATCAGGCCGTAGTGGCTACGGGGGTCATCCCCATCATCCAGCAACAGGGGATACGCTTGGCGCAGATCCGCCACCCGTTGCAGCCAGTGGGGGTTATCCCGGGCCACCAGCCGGGGCAGCAGGGCGTCCAGGGTCACCTTGGCATCGGCAGCGATGGATAGGTCGGGGCGGCGCAGCTTGCCCAGTTCATCCGCATCAATGTCCACGTGAATGACCTTTGCCGTGGGGCAAAACTCCGCCAACTTCCCCGTGGCGCGGTCGTCGAAACGGGCGCCGACGGCGATCAGCAGATCGCATTCTTCCAGCACGAGATTGGTGTAGCGCGCCGCGTGCATACCCATCATGCCCAGGGCAAGGGGGTGGTCCACCGGCATCGCCCCCAGGGCCATCAGCGTCATCACCGTGGGCAGGGCAGCCTTTTCCGCCATGGCCACGGCAGCCTCCGCTGCGCCGGAATGGATGATGCCGCCGCCCAGGTAGAGCACCGGGCTGTGGGCGGCGGCGATCATTCGCGCCGCCTGGGCCAGGGCGTCATCGTCGGGCGCAGGCAGGGCATCGGCCACACCGGGAGCGGGCCAGCGCGACACCTCCACCTTCTCCAATTGCACATCCTTGGGCACATCGATCAGCACCGGCCCCGGCCGCCCCGAAAGGGCGATACGGAAAGCCCGGGGAATGGCCTCCAGCAAGTCTGCGGCATGGTTGATGAACAGCACTTCCTTGGCGATGGGGGCAGCGACGGAACAGATATCCAGTTCCTGGAAGGCATCGGTCCCGATCATGGCCCGGGGCACCTGACCGGTAATGGCGACGATAGGAATGGAGTCCAGCATGGCGTCGGCCAAGGCCGTCACCAAATTGCTGGCGCCGGGGCCGGAAGAAGCAATGCAGACACCCACCTGCCCGGTGGCCCGGGCCGCTCCCTGGGCGATGAAGCCCGCGCCCTGCTCGTGCCGGGCCAGCACATGACGCAAGGCGGGGAATCCAGCCAGGGCGTCATAGACCGGCAGGATTGCCCCGCCGGGAATACCGGCGACGAACTCCACGCCCTGGCGCGCAATCAGCCGGACGATGAGTTCGGCGCCGTTATAAGTGCCGGTGGCATAGGCATGGGCTTGGGGCGGGGCGATGATCTCCCGGTCGGGTGCGTTCATGGTGCGGCTCCTCTCTGCAAGTTGAGGTGCCGGTGCGCCGTCGGGGATATGCAATAAAAAAACCCCCGCCGGTTGCGCCGGCGGGGGTTTTTGGAAATCTGCTGTTCAGCGAACCCGGACCGACGCGGTATCTACGACACCTACGACAGATACCACGACCAGGACGACGGCGACAGCATCCACACCCGACAACAGGGCGGTGGAGAAGGCGGCGGAATCGTGGCGGCGGTTCATGGCAAAGGGATCGCGGCGATGGGGTTGCGAAAAAACGAACCTGGATTATGCATGGCCTTGCGATCTTTGCGCAAGCCTTCCATCGACATGCACAGCCAGAGAATCTTCTGGGAGAATGCCCATGAATGTGATGAGGATTCACGCAAAGGGGGCCGCTGCCGGCGGCATCGCGCATCTTCCACGGGAGCAGCGGGAAAACACCGATCCACCAAGGCAGGCGCTCCGACCTGCCGATTAAAAGAACACAAAAACATGATTCGCAAGCCGGAAGGAAAACGCAGTGTGGAGGCCGTACGCAAAATCGGCCCCAAAGTCGCCCGGATTTTCACCGTCTCTCTTCTGGCTGCGGCAGGGTTGATGGGTTATTTGCTCTGGTCCAGCTACCAGGATGCGCTGACCCTCGCCCGCACCACGAGCAACAACCTGGCCTGGGTGTTGGAGGCCCGCCTCGATGCCACGCTGCGAAGAGCGGACACTGTCCTGCTGGGTGAGCAGAAGAAGCTGGAAAACAATCCGGATCTCATGCGCAGCGCCAAGGCCCAGGATGCCAGGCCGGGCATCGAAAGCGAATTCAACCAGTTACTGGAAGGCTTCCCGGAGGTGTCCGGTCTGCGGGTATTCGACGCGTCTGGCGATTTGCTCTACACCTCATTGCCGAGGGCGATGCAAAAAGTCAGCGTTGCCGACCGGGACTATTTCCTGGCCCTGAAAAGGGATGCCCATCTCCAGCGGTTTTATTCCGCGGTGATTACCTCGCGGATTTCTGGGGCGCCGGTGTTCGTACTCGCCTATCCGGTGAGGGACAAGCGGGGGCAGTTTCTCGGCATTGTTTCTGCGGCGATTTCCCTCAGCCATTTCGAAGCGCTGCTGCGTTCCATCGAGCTGGGCGAAAACAGCGTCATCAGCATCCGCCGTAGCGACTCCTTCGCCCTGGTGTTGCGCTGGCCGGCATTGCCCGGGGAAGTCAACCAGGTCTTGCCTGCCGAGCATCCCAACCGGGCCGAAATCGAATCCGGCAAACGCATCGTCACCACCGACACCACAGCCCATACCGATGGCACTCGCCGTATCTTCAGCCTCCATGCCCTGGAGAACCACCCGTTCTATGTCCTGGTGGGGATCGCCCATCAGGATATGCTGCAGGGCTGGTACCGGCGCCTGGCGGTGGTGCTTATCGCCAGCGGCTGGGTGTTGGCCCTGAGTAGCGCCCTGGCCCTTTCCTTGCGCCGTAGTGAAGCGGAATTGATCGGCGCCTACGAAAACCTGCAACAAACCGAGCACGATCTTCTGGAGAAGGAGCAACGCTTCCGCACCCTGTTCGACGAAGCGCCCGTAGGCCATGCCCTGAATCGACTGGAAGACGGCCACTTCATTGCCATCAACCAGATGTTTTCCGATATCACCGGCTACAGCCGGGAATCCTTGAACCGGATGAGCTACTGGGCGCTCACCCCGGACCGTTACGCCGCCGACGAGGCCAAACAGCTGGAATTATTGAAGCAGACTGGCCGCTACGGCCCCTACGAAAAACACTACATCCACAAGGACGGCCATTGGGTGCCGGTGCGCCTGCAGGGCTGCATCGTCACCGCCCCTGGCGGCGAAAAACAGATTCTCTCCGTAGTGGAAAACATTTCGGAGCAGAAGCAGGCGGAGGAACGCATCCATCTACTGGCCAGCGTGTTCCAATACAGCGGCGAGGCCATTCTCATTTCCGACCGGGACAACAATATCGTCGAGGTCAACACCGCCTTCACCCGCATGACCGGCTACACCTGGGAGGACGTCGCGGGAAAGAACCCCCGCCTGCTTTCCTCGGGCCGGAATACCGCAGAGGAATACGCGGACATGTGGCACCACATCCAAGAACAGGGCCAGTGGCAAGGGGAATTGTGGGACAGGCACAAGGATGGCCACGTCTACCCCAAATGGATCACCATTTCCACCATCCACGACAGCCAAGGCAATGTCACCCATTACATCGCCAACTTCACCGACATCACCGAGCACAAGGCGGCGGAAGAGCGCATCCACTACATCGCCCACCACGACGCCCTGACCAAATTGCCCAACCGCCTCAACTTGCAGGGGCGGCTGGAGCAGGCCCTGGCCAGCGCGAGGCGCGGGAAGGAACGGCTTGCCGTGCTGTTCGTGGACCTGGACCGTTTCAAGGTGATCAACGACACCCTGGGCCACCACATAGGCGACGACCTGCTGATGGAAGTGGCTGACCGCCTGCGCCAAAGCGTCCGCGACAGCGACGTGGTGGCGCGGCTGGGAGGCGACGAATTCGTCGTCGTGCTGACCGGCCTGGCGGCGGAGGACGTGGCGCCCATCGCGCGCAAGATGCTGGCGCATTTGGGCGAGCCCTATCTCCTCACGAACCATGAGCTGCACTCGACGCCGAGCATAGGCATCAGCCTGTTCCCGGAAGACGGCGACGACGTGGACACCCTGATGAAAAATGCGGACACGGCCATGTACCACGCCAAATCCGCCGGACGGAACAATTACCAGTTCTTCCGCAGCGGCATGAACGAGGCCGCCAGCGAGCGCTTGCTGATCGAGAACAACCTGCGCCAGGCCCTGGCGCGCAAAGAGTTTGTGCTTCATTACCAGCCCCAGATCGATGCCCAGAGCGGTGCGGTGGTGTGCGTCGAGGCGCTGATTCGCTGGCAACACCCGGAACAGGGCATGATCCCGCCTTTGCGCTTCATCCCCGTGGCCGAAGAAACCGGACTGATCGGCCCCATTGGCCAGTGGGTGTTGGAGGAAGCCATGGGGCAGTTGCGCGCTTGGCGGAGCGCCGGCATCGAAGGCCTGCGCATGGCGGTCAACCTTTCCGCCAGCCAGTTGCGGGACCCGGACCTGGGCGCCCACATCCATGCCCGCCTGCTGCAACACAACTTGCCTGGCAGTTGCCTGGAATTGGAAATCACCGAAAGCGTGGCCATGCACGACCCGGCCCACAGCGCCACCATGCTCCAGTCCTTGCATGAACTGGGCGTCGGCCTCGCCATCGACGATTTCGGTACCGGCTATTCCTCCCTGGCCTACCTGAAGCAACTGCCCCTGGACCGCCTCAAGCTGGACCGCTCCTTCGTCACCGACATCGAGCACGACGCCAACGACGCCGCCATCTGCACCGCCACCATTTCCCTCGCCCATAGCCTGCACTTGGCCGTGGTGGCGGAGGGCGTGGAAACGCCGGCACAGATGCACTACCTGAAATCCCTGGGCTGCGATTTGTTGCAGGGCTACCTGTTCAGCGAACCTCTGCCCGCGGATGAGTGTCTGGCTTTCGTGGCAACCGCCCATCGGGAGAGGGCGAAAATCGAGGCCGGGTAGAATGGCCCGATGCCCCACCCAAGCGAATGCCTGCTGGTCTTCACCAACCTGCCCGACGGGGACAGCGCCCACGCCTTGGCCAAACGCCTGGTCGAAGCCCGGCTGGCGGCCTGCGTAAACATCCTGGCGCCCTGCGCATCGGTGTACCGTTGGCAGGGCCAGATGGAGCAAGCAACGGAAACGCCTTTGCTGATCAAGACCACGGCGGCGCGGTACGCGGCCCTGGAAAGGGAAATCCGCGCCGGGCATCCCTATGAACTTCCCGAGATCGTTGCGGTCCCATTCGCCGCGGGACTGCCGGCCTACCTGGCCTGGGTTGCCGCGGAAACCGCCACCGACGACGACACCCCATGCTGATACGACTGTTTTTCTCCTGCCTCCTCCTTGTCGCCCCCTGGCTGGCCGGCGCTGCCCAGGAACCCCTGCCGCCGGAACAAGCTTTCCAGGCCTCGGCCCACATGGTCGACGCCCACACAGCGGAAGCCTCCTTCGTCATCGCCCCGGGCCACTATCTCTACCGGAAGAAATTCGCCTTCGCCGTGGCCAAAGGTGGTGCCCAACTGGGTTCGCCCGCGTTTCCTGCCAGTGAGATCAAGGACGACCCCAACTTCGGCAAGGTGGAGGTTTACCACCAGCCCATGGCGGTAAGGCTTCCCGTGGAAGGCCCGCTGGAAGGATTGCAACTCAAGCTGTCGTTCCAGGGCTGCGCCGACCAAGGTATTTGCTATCCGCCCTTGAATCAGGTGGTGGATGTGGAACCCCAGGGGAACAGCACAGCGACAAACGTGGCGGGAGGCGAAGCCGGCAATGAAACCTCGCGCATCGCCAAGTTGCTCCACGGCAACCTGGCCTTGGCCTTGGTGAGTTTCTTCGGCTTCGGCCTGCTGCTGTCCTTCACGCCATGCATGCTGCCCATGGTGCCCATTCTCTCCGGCATCATCGTCAACCACGGCCATGCCGTCAGCCACGGCCGCGCCTTCGTGCTCTCCCTGGCTTATGTGCTAGGCATGGCCCTCACCTACGCCCTGGCCGGCGTGGCGGCGGGGCTCTCCGGCACCCTGCTTTCCAGCGCCTTGCAGAATGCCTGGGTGCTGGGCGGCTTCGCCCTGGTGTTCGTGGTGCTGTCCCTTTCCATGTTCGGCTTCTACGAACTGCAACTGCCCAGCAGCCTACAAAGCAAGTTGTCCGACACCGCCAACCACCGCGGCGGCAACCTGCCCGCGCTATTCGTCATGGGCGTGCTGTCGGCCCTGATCGTCGGCCCTTGTGTGGCCGCGCCCCTGGCCGGCGCCCTGCTCTACATCGCCAAGACCGTCAATGCCTTGCTGGGCGGCACAGCACTGTTCGCCATGGCGCTGGGTATGGGCCTGCCGCTGCTGGCGGTGGGCTTGTTCTCGCGCTCCCTGCTGCCCCACACCGGCCCCTGGATGGAGGCGGTGAAAAAATTCTTCGGCGTACTGCTGCTGGCCACAGCCCTTTGGCTCGTGTCACCGGTATTGCCCACCTGGCTACTGATGTTGGCCTGGGCGGCACTGCTGATCGTGCCCGCCATCTACCTGCGGGCCATCGACCCGCTACCCCACAACGCCGGCAACTGGCAACGTTTCTGGAAAGGTGTGGGCATCCTCATGTTATTGGCGGGGGCAGCCCTGGCGGTCGGCGTCGCCGGCGGTTCCCGCGACCCCTTGAAGCCCCTGGGCTTTATCGGCGGCCCGGCGGCAGAAGCCCGTACCGTTTCCTTCGAAACCGTCCGCACCGTAGCCGAACTGGATGCCCGCCTGCGGAATCCCGGCAAGCCGGTGCTGCTGGACTTCTACGCCGACTGGTGCGTGAGCTGCAAGGAAATGGAACGAGACACCTTCAGCAATCCCGCCGTACAGCAGCGCTTCGCTCAGATGACCCTGCTACGGGCCGACGTCACAGCGGCCAACGAAGCCGACTACGCGCTGCTGAAACGCTTCGGCCTCTACGGCCCGCCGGGTATCATCCTTTTCGACAAGTCCGGCAAGGAACTGGACGACCTGCGGGTCGTCGGCTACCAGCCGCCGGAACAATTCCTCGCGGTGTTCGGCCGCGTTCCCCGCTGATTCCACTGATTTCGGAGATTCCCCATGTTCACCGGCATCGTCGCCGCCACCGGCAAGATCACCCATGTGCAGCCCCTGGAAAAAGGTGTGCGCCTTACCGTCCAGGCACCGACCCTGGGGCTGGAGGATGTCGGCCTGGGGGATTCCGTGGCCCATAACGGCGTCTGCCTGACGGTGATCGAAAAGTCCGGCGACAGCTACAAGGTGGATGTCTCCCGGGAAACCCTGGACTGCACTGTGGGCCTCGACGGCGTGCTCAACAATGCCGAAGTCAATCTGGAAAAGGCCATGCAGCTCACCGACCGATTGGGCGGCCATCTGGTCAGCGGTCATGTGGATGGGGTCGGCGAGGTACGCAAATTCGACAAGATCGGCGAGTCCCACGAACTGGTGATCCGGGCGCCGAAGGAACTGGCCAAGTACATCGCCCGCAAAGGTTCCGTCACCGTCAACGGCGTCTCCCTCACCACCAACACGGTGGACGGCGCCGACTTTTCCATCAACCTGATTCCCCACACGGTGCAGGTCACCACTCTCAAGTACCTGAAGGCCGGGGCCAAGGTAAATCTGGAGGTGGACCTGATCGCCCGCTACTGCGAACGCCTGCTGACGGCGGAGAAGGACTGATTCTGCCGCAGCGCAGCGCGTGGAGCGCTTTGGGGCGTAAAATGCGCGCCCTTCCCCCTTTCTCCTGCCAGTGAGCCGCCCATGAGCGACATCAGCCCCATTTACGACATCGTTGCCGACATTCGCGCCGGCAAGATGGTAATCCTCGTGGACGAGGAAGACCGGGAGAACGAAGGCGACATCGTCGTGGCCGCTGAATTCGTCACCCCCGAGACCATCAACTTCATGGTCAAGCACGCCCGCGGCCTGGTCTGCCTGACCCTCACCGAGGCTCGCTGCAAGCAGCTCAACCTGCCGCCCATGGTGCAGGACAACCGCACCCCCCACGGCACCGCCTTCACCGTTTCCATCGAAGCGGCCGAGGGCGTCACCACCGGCATTTCCGCCTTTGACCGCGCACGCACGGTGCAGGCCGCAGTGGCCCGTGACGCCCGGCCCAGCGACTTGGTCCAGCCCGGCCATATCTTCCCCTTGAGCGCCCAAAACGGCGGCGTACTGGTGCGCGCCGGCCACACCGAAGCCGGTTGCGACCTGGCCCGCTTGGCGGGATTGGAACCCGCCTCGGTGATCTGCGAGATCATGAACGACGACGGCTCCATGGCACGCCTGCCGGAGTTGGTGGAATTCGCCAAGATCCACGGCCTCAAGATCGGCACCATCAGCGACTTGATCCACTACCGCAACGCCAGCGAGAAGCTGGTGGAGAAAGTGGCCACCCGCCAGGTAACCGGCACCCACGGCGACTTCACGCTCCATGCCTATCAGGACAAGACCAGCGACCAGGTGCACTTCGCCCTGACCAAGGGCGAAATCAAGGCCGACCAGGAAGTGCTGGTACGGGTGCACCAGCCCCTGTCCATCCTCGACTTCCTCGACTTCCAAGGCCAGCCCTACACCTACAGCGTGGACCAGGCGATGCAGACCATCAACGCCAAGGGTGGTGTGCTGGTGCTGCTCCAGCGTCAGGCCTCCCGCGCCGACGTGATGGCTGCGCTGTGCGGTGAAACCACGGGCAACAACCCTGCCCGCTGGGACAATCGGCTGTTCGGCACCGGCGCGCAAATCCTGCGCGACCTGGGCGTCGGCAAGATGCGGCTGATGGGCAGTTCCCAGCGCATCCCCAGCATGACCGGCTTCGGCCTCGAAATTACGGGTTATCTGACCCCCGACAAAAAATAAGGACATACCATGGCCCGCAAGGAATACCGCGAACTGGAAGCGAACATCACGGCCGCAGGGCTGCGCTTCGGCATCGCCCTCTCCCGCTTCAATGAGGAAATCGGCGACGGCCTGCTCTCCGGCGCCACGGACGAACTGGCCAAGCTCGGCGCTGCTGCCGATGACGTTACCCTGGTCAGCGTGCCGGGGGCGCTGGAACTGCCCCTGGTATTGCAGACCATGGCCAAGAGAGGCAAGTACGACGCCCTGATCGCCTTGGGCTGCGTGATCCGCGGCGAGACCTACCACTTCGAGGTGGTGTCCAACGAATCCTCCCGGGGCATCACCGAGGCCCAACTGTTCACCGGCGTGCCCATCGCCAATGCCGTGCTCACCGTGGAAAACGATGACCAGGCCCGGGTACGCATGGTGCAGAAGGGCCGCGAAGCCGCCCAGTGCGCCGTGGAAATGGCGCGTTTGTTGAAGGCGGTGCGTTCATGAGCGCCAGCAAATCCGGCCGCCGCCGTGCGCGCGAGTTCGTCGTCCAAGGTCTCTATCAGTGGCTGGTGGGCGGCCAGGACGAAGCTGCCATCCAGGTGCAGAGCGAGACCGTGCCCGGCTTTGAAAAGGCCGACACCGAACTGTTCAAGGCCCTGCTCCATGAAACCCTGCTCCATGCCGGCGAACTGCAAGGGCTGATCGCGCCCCACATCAGCCGTGCCTGGGAGGATGTATCTCCCATTGAACGGGGCATCCTGCTGTTGGCCACCTGCGAACTCAAGCACCATCTTGAGACGCCCTACCGGGTCATCATCAACGAAGCCATCGAACTGGCCAAAACCTTCGGCGGCACCGATGGCCACCGCTTCGTGAACGGCGCTTTGGACAAGCTGGCCCCGGAACTGCGGGCGGCGGAAATCCGCAAGTAATCCCGGACCGGGGGCAAGCCGTGCCGTCCGAGTTCACCCTCATCGATCGTTACTTCAAGCGTCCGACACCCACCGCCGTGCTGGGCGTGGGCGACGATTGCGCCCTGCTCCGGCCGACGCCGGGGACGGAGTTGGCGGTCACCACCGACATGCTGGTGGCGGGCACCCACTTCTACGCGGATACCGACCCTGAGGACTTGGGCTGGAAGACCCTGGCGGTCAACATCTCGGACATTGCCGCCATGGGCGCCACCCCGCGCTGGGCCACCCTTGCGCTGGCCTTGCCGGCGGTGGACGAGGCCTGGCTGGCCGCCTTTGCCAAGGGACTCTTCGCCTGTGCCGAGGCCTTCGGCGTGGCTTTGGTCGGCGGCGACACCACCCGTGGCCCATTGACCTTCAGCATCACGCTGCTGGGGGAAGTTCCTATCGGCCAAGCCCTGCGCCGCGGCAACGCCCGAGCCGGCGACGAAGTCTGGGTATCCGGCACGCCAGGCATGGCCGCCCTGGGCCTCGCCCACTTGCAGGGGCGTTGCGCCTTGGCTGATCCGACGCCCTGCCTTGCCGCCCTGCATCACCCCCAACCAAGGGTCGCCCTGGGTCTGGGCCTGCGGGGGCTGGCCTCGGCCTGCATCGACATCTCCGACGGCCTGCTGGCGGACTTGGGCCACATTTTGGCGCAATCAGGCCTGACAGCCACCCTGCAGGTTGAGAAACTACCGGCGACGGGTGTTGATGACGCCCTGGCGATGGAATGCCTGTTGGCGGGAGGCGACGACTACGAACTGGCGTTCACCGCCCCGGTCACCGCCCATGGGGCCATCGAGGCCCTGGGGCGGGAACTGGCTTTGCCCCTGCGCTGCATCGGCACCCTTGGCCACGGCAACCCCGGTACCATCGCACTGCTGGATGCCACGGGCCGCCCATTGCCCACCGCCCGCAAGGGTTACGACCACTTCGCTTGACTTCAATCGCCATGGCCAAGAACCCCGCTCCTCCCGTCAAATTCCTCTTCGCCGATCCGGCCCATCTGCTGGCCTGCGGTTTCGGCAGCGGCCTCTCCCCTTTTGCGCCGGGTACCGCGGGCACTGCCTTCGCCTGGGTCAGCTATCCCCTGTTGCGCTTCGCCTTTCCCGGCGACCTGGCCTGTCTGTTGGCCCTGGGCGTGATGTTCCTGTTCGGCATCTACGCCTGCCAGATCACCGGGCGCCGCCTGGGTGTAGTGGACCATGGTTCTATCGTCTGGGACGAAATCGTTCCCTTTTGGGGCATCCTGATGTTCTGTCCGCCCGCCTTGCTGGCCTCGCCCCACGGCACTTATTTTTCCCTCGACAGCCTGCTCTGGCAGACGGCGGCCTTCTTCCTGTTCCGCTTCTTCGACATCGTCAAACTTCCGCCAGCAGGCTTTTTCGATACCCGGGTGAAAAACGGCTTCGGCGTGATGATGGACGACCTGATGGCCGCCGGCCATACCGTACTGGCCCTGGCCGTGTTGAAACGGCTGCTGGGCTGACCCTCCTGCCATGGATGCCCAACTGGCGACCCTTTCCGCACAGGTGGGGCAAGCCCTGGCGCAAGCCGGCCTGACCCTGGCCACCGCCGAATCCTGCACCGGCGGCTGGGTCGCCGAAGTAGTGACCCACACTGCGGGTAGTTCGACCTGGTTCGACCGGGGCTTCGTCACCTATTCCAACGAAGCCAAGTCCGACATGCTCGGGGTCGCCCCGGAAATCCTGGCCAGCCATGGCGCAGTCAGCGAAGCCGTCGCCATAGCCATGGCGGAAGGCGCATTGCGCCATTCCCGCGCCGACATAGCCCTCGCCGTCACCGGCATTGCCGGCCCTGGCGGCGGCACGGCGCAAAAACCGGTCGGCATGGTGTGCTTTGCCTGGGCGCGCCGCGACCGGCCCAGCCATTCTGTTACCTGTCACTTCGAGGGCGACCGTGAAGCAGTACGCCGCCAGACCGTCATCCATGCACTGCAACAACTATTAATACAAAACTTACGCTGAACTTACATTAATATCTCTGGGTTAAACAATTCCAGTTGCTTCCATCCTTCGGGGAGATTGAACTATGCGTCAAATCCCGCCAGGAACACTTGAAGTTGGCAAACCCATCCCTTTCGATTGCTATGACGCGGCCGGTACCCTGTTGCTGCGGAAGGGAAATCTGCTCGATAGCGAAAAACAACTGGAAAGCCTGTTGTCCCGCGGCCTATTCGCCGAAATCCCCGACGCCAAGGCCGAGGCAACGGCGCCCGCGCGCACCCTCAGCCCTTTCGATCTGGTGGACGGCTGCAAAAGCCGGCTGATCGCCATGCTCAACCAGCTGCGCATCGACAGCGCAGCCATCATCCCGCAAACGGAAGACGTCGCGTCGCTGAAGGCCGAGTATCGCCACAACGCGGCCCAGCGCTGCGCCACGGAGGAAGCCAAAAATGCCATGCCGGAAGGGCTGTCGGCGCGGGTCGTTGAGATCGCCAGGGTGATCCAGAGAATTTGTCAGATGGACGCGGACGCCGCCCTGGGCCATGTGCACCTCAGCACGGACGGCCGCTATACCGCCATGCACCCGCTCCATTGCGGGATACTCAGCGAAATCATCGGCCTCGCTCTGGGGCTTGGGCAAGGGGAAAGGATTCCAGTTATCTGCGCCGCCCTCACCGCCAACGTCGCCATCCTCAATCTGCAGGAACGGCTGCACAAGCAGGACAATGCGCTGACCGAGAATCAACGCAAACTATTGCGCCTGCATCCGGCCCTGTCCCGGGAGATGCTGATCGAACTCGGGGTGCATGACGAAGCATGGCTGGCGGCCGTGCTCCACCATCACGAACGTTACGACTGCAGCGGCTATGCCGATGGCTTGGTCGGGGAAGCCATCCCCATCGCCGCCCGGATCGTGGGCCTGACGGACATTTACGACGCCATGATCAAGCCCCGCGGCTACCGGACGCCGGTGGCCTCCAAGGAAGCGTTACGGGATATTTTCCTCAAACGGGGCGGCAAGGTGGACGAGGCCATGGCCAAGACCTTGATCAAGGAATTCGGCATCTATCCGCCAGGCAGTTTCGTGAAACTCAAGAACGGCGAAGTGGCCATTGTGTTCAAGCGGGGCAAATCCGCCACCACGCCCCTGGTACGCAGTGTGGTGGCGCCCCGCGGCGCCCCTTTGGAACGCCCGCTCCGGCGCGACACCAGCGAAGCCGGCTACGCGGTACTGGATATTGCGCCCCCCGATCCCATGGTCAAGGTGGACTTCCGCCAGCTCTGGGACTACGCCCGGGCCTGAATCCGGCGCACCTTGCTTCTGGCTCATCCCATGAGCCTCCCATCCGCTAGGCTTTAAATTCCTGACTTCGGCTCAGGAACCGCAATTTCTGTGCCATAATTTTTCCCATTCCAGACGAGGACTCCCATGGACGACAACAAAGCCAAAGCGTTGCAAGCGGCGCTTGCTCAAATCGAAAAGCAATTCGGCAAGGGCTCCATCATGAAGATGGGCGAAGGCCAGATCGAAAACGACATTCAAGCGGTTTCCACCGGCTCTCTGGGCCTGGATATCGCCCTCGGCATCGGCGGTCTGCCCCGGGGCCGGGTAGTGGAAATCTACGGCCCGGAATCTTCCGGCAAGACCACCCTCTGTTTGCAGGTCGTGGCCGAAATTCAAAAACTGGGTGGTGTGGCCGCCTACATTGATGCGGAAAACGCCCTCGACCCAGTCTATGCCGGCAAGCTCGGCGTCAATGTGCCGGAAATGCTGATTTCCCAGCCCGACACCGGCGAACAAGGCCTTGAAATCGCCGATATGCTGGTGCGTTCCGGCGGTGTGGACCTGATCGTGGTGGACTCCGTGGCCGCGCTCACCCCCCGCGCCGAAATCGAAGGCGAAATGGGCGACCAGTTGCCCGGCCTGCAGGCCCGCCTGATGTCCCAGGCCCTGCGCAAGCTCACCTCCAATATCAAGCGCACCAACACCCTGGTGATCTTCATCAACCAGATCCGGATGAAGATC
>RXJP01000065.1 GCA_003963315.1 Rhodocyclaceae bacterium
TCGTCAGCATGGCCAAATGGCTGCGCCACCGGGTCATCGCCGAGGGTGTCGAGACCGTGGAACAGGTGGAATTCCTGCGTTCCCTGGGCTGCAATGAAATCCAGGGGTTCCTCTTTTCGCCGCCCGTTCCCGCCGAGAAATTCGCCGCTTTTGTCACGGAAGGCCGTACGCTCCATTAAAGCAGCGGCATCCATAAGGATGGACCACGCATTGACTACTAACTGACTGGTTAGTTATTATTCCGCTCCGCCCAGATTCGTGTGGATGCCATCCGTCATGCCCGACACCGCTGCCCAGCCTGTTTCTCAGCCAACCTCCCGCCGCCTCAAAATCCTGCGCCGCTTGACCGGGGCCTTGCTCGCCATCGGCCTGCTTGCCTTGCTCTATTGGGGGTTTTGGGGCCGCTTGCACGTCACCACGGACAATGCCTATGTGGGCGGCAACGTCACCCAAATCTCCCCCCAGGTGAGCGGCCAAGTGGTCGCCGTGCTGGCGGACGACACGGATTACGTCAATGCCGGTCAGGCCCTGGTGCGCCTCGACGACGACGACGCCCGCAGCCAGTTGGAAGAAGCCGCCGCCAACCTCGCCGACGCGGTACGCGGGGTGCGTGGCCTGTATGCCAACAGCAATCAATCCAGGGCCAATGTTTCTGCCAGGGGTTCCGATCTGAGCAAAGCGGAAGCCAACCTGCGCCTGGCCGAAGCGGAATACGCCCGCCGCGAATCCCTCTATCGGGACAAGTTCATCTCCAGCGAAGGCCTGCAAAGCGCCCGCACCGCGCTGGACGCCGCCCGCGCCGCGCGGGACACGGCGGCGGCGGAAGTCAGCCAGGCCCGCAGCCAGCAAGCAGGGAGCGAAGGGCTGGTGGACAACACCGCCTTGGAAAACCATCCCCGTGTCGCCGCGGCCGCCGCCAAATTGCGGGAAGCCTATCTGGCCCGGGCCCGCACCACGGTACTGGCGCCGGTGAGCGGCAACGTCGCGCGGCGTTCGGTGCATGTTGGTGAACGGGTGGCGCCGGGCACCGCCCTGATGGCCATCATTCCCGCCGACCAAATCTGGGTGGAAGCCAATTTCAAGGAATCGGAGCTGGCGGACATGCGTATCGGCCAGCCGGCGAGCCTGCATGCCGACCTGTACGGCAGCGGCGCCACCTACCGGGGCAAGGTGGCGGGCCTGGCCTCGGGCACCGGCGCGGTGTTCGCCACCCTGCCGCCGCAGAACGCCTCGGGCAACTGGATCAAGGTGGTGCAACGGTTGCCGGTACGTATCGTCCTGGACGACGAAGACGTCAAACAGCATCCCCTGAGGGTGGGTCTGTCCATGCACGTAACCGTGGATACCGGCGAGCGGAGCGGGCCCGTTCTGGCCACCGCCCCCCGTAGCGGCGGCCTGTGGGAAACCCGCGTCTTCGCCGACCAGGCGCGGGACGCCGATGCCCTGATCGCCCGCATCATCGCCGCCAATCGTCAAGGCGGCCAAAGCAACCGTCCATGAGCGCGGGGCAGGACAGCGCTCATCCCCAACTGCCGCCCCTGCAAGGCGGCCGGCTGATCCTGGCGACGGCGGCCTTGGGCCTCGGCTCCTTCATGAACGTCCTGGATCTGTCCATCGCCAATGTCTCGGTGCCATCCATTGCCGGCGATCTGGGGGTCAGTTTTACCCAGGGCACCTGGGTCATCACCTCCTACGCCGTATCGGAAGCCATCCTGCTGCCCCTCACCGGCTGGCTCTCCCAGCGCCTGGGCCAGGTGCGCATGTTCGTCACGGCGACGCTGCTGTTCACCCTGGCCTCCCTGCTCTGCGGTCTCGCCCCCAGTTTCGCCGTGCTGCTGGCGGCGCGGGTGCTGCAAGGGGCCATGGGGGCGTCCATGATTCCCTTGTCCCAGACACTGCTGGCCTCCATCTTCCACCACGAGAAGCGCGGCCTGGCCATGGGCCTGTGGTCCATGACCACGGTGATCGCCCCCATCGTCGGCCCCATCGCCGGCGGTTGGCTGACGGAAAACCTTTCCTGGCACTGGATCTTCCTCATCAACCTGCCGGTGGGCGGCGCCGTCGCCCTGGCCGCCTGGCTGCTCCTGCGCGACCGGGAAACGCCGCGCCTGCGCAAGCCGGTGGACTACGTAGGTCTGGCCCTGCTAGCGGTGGCGGTGGGCAGCTTGCAGATCGTGCTGGACAAGGGCAACGAACTCGACTGGTTCGGCTCGCCCTTCATCGTCGGACTGACCTGCGTGGCCCTGGTGGCCCTGGCTTATTTCATTGCCTGGGAACTCACCGCCGAACATCCGGTGGTGGACCTGCATTTGTTCGCCCAACGCAATTTCGCCATTGGCGCCATCTGCCTGATGCTGGGTTCCATGGCCTTTTTCGGCACCGTGGTGATCCTGCCCCTCTGGCTGCAAAGCTACCAGGGCTACACGCCCCTCAACGCCGGCCTGGCCACCGCCCAGAGCGGCATCTTCGCAGTGATGCTGGGGCCGGTGGTGGGGGCCAACATGCACCGCTTGGACCCGCGCGCCGTGGCTACTTTCGGCTTTATCGTGTTCGCCCTGGTGGCGTTTTGGAGTTCCACTTTCACCCCGGATGTGGACTTCGCCACCGTGGGCATGACCCGCCTTGCCATGGGCATAGGCATCAGTTGCTTTTTCCTGCCCCTGGTCACCATCAACATGTCCGGCCTGAAACCCCAACAGATGGCGGCCGCCTCGGGACTCTCCAGCTTCATGCGCAACCTCGGCTTCAGTTTTGGCGCGGCCATGATGGCTTCCCTCTGGGATCACCGGGGCACCTACCACCACGCCCTGCTGGCGGAACACATCACGCCCTATGACGCCGCTGCCGTGGATTATCTGGATCGCCTGCAAGCCCTGGGCATGAGCGCCACACAGGCTTTGGCCAGCCTGGAACGCACCCTCAATAGCCAGGCCTTCCTCCTCGCCACGGACGATGTGTTGGCCCTGGCCGGCGTGATGATGCTCTGCCTGATCCTCCCCATCTGGTGGACCCGGCCCCCCTTTGGCGCCATCCGCGGCGGCCATTAGCCGTGTTTAAGTCACAATTATTCATCGACCGCGCCGACAAGGAATATTCGAAAATAATCATATGCCTGGGAACTATCGGCAGATAGTTGACCAATGATTTATTGCGTCGCACAATAAAATCTAAATACACGACAAAGCACCAATACAGGGGCAGAGCGGACTCCCTTGGTGCATGGCAGCAGACGCAACGCCCGGCAGCACCCATCGAAGCAGTTCGGTACTCCAGTCGGGGCAAGGCACATGCAAGCAATGAGCATATTGGGCATGAGTATTGCGTTAGTCCGTCAAAGGACTGCTGCAAATGTTGCGCGGTCCTTCGGCAAAGGCGCCGATACCCCTGGCATACGCATGTGCTTTGGGTATTGGCGCTTTTTTGTTTTTGGAGCTTCCGTTGGCCTTGAGTAAACCCCATCTGTCGTTGTCCCATGTCCTTCACCCCGCCGCCGTGAGGCAAAGCGGCGGCAATCGTATCGCTGCGGCGCCCGAGATGCGATTGCTCAACATGGTGCTGCGGGAAACCGGGACATTGGTATGGGCCCGGAATTCAGCCATGCAGGTGGTATACCTGAACGGCGACTGCCTGGGCCTGCTCGGCCACGAAGCGGAAACGATCCTCGGCCAGGAGGGCGACTGGGGGGCGCTGATCCACCCTGATGATCGCGCCGACTGCCTGGCCGCCCGAAATGCATTGGCACAACATGGCGAATCATGCCTGACCTACCGCGTAGTCTTGGACAACCACCTCCTGTGGCTGGAAGAAAGAGGCTTCCCCCTGCTCGATGCCGACGGCACGGTGCGTTATGCCGGCTACCTGCGGGACGTGACGGCAGACAAGGACAAGGAGAAGGAGAACCAGGCCCTCTCCGAGCAACTGAACATCCTCGGACAAACCAACCAGTCCATCATGCGCAGCCAGAATGCGAAGGAGCTGTTCCAGCAGGTTTGTCGCATCGCCACGCAAAACGGCCGCTACTCTTCAGCATGGGTGTACTACCGGCCATCCCCGCAGGTGGCGGCCCTCAGCGCCCACGAGGGAATCTCCCCCGCCCTGAGGGAACATCTATCGCGACTGGCTTACGAACCATTGGACATCACTCGGGAACCTCTGCTGATGCAGCAGATGCTTCATCTCCCGGAATTTTCCCCAGGCGTTTTCCCCCGACAAGGGGAAGGCTCAAGCAGCGCTTGGCTGGCTGAACACCTGCCCGAGGCCCAGGAGCTCATCGTCCTCCCCTTGCGCCGAGGCGGCACGGTGGTGGCCGCGCTGAGCTTGGTCAATTCGAGCGATCAACCCTTCAGTTACGCCGAACTGGCGCTGCTTTACGGACTGGCGGTGGACATCTCCCACGCCCTGGACATCTACGCCCGGGAAGACCGACGTAAACGCGCCGAAGAGCGGCTGCGCCTCTCGGCCAAGGTATTCGAGAGCAGCGGCGAGGGCATCTTCATCACCGACGCCAAACATCGCATCGTATCGGTCAATCGGGCTTTTTCCACCATCACCGGCTACGGCATCGGCGAAGTGCTGGGCAAGCCGCCGCGCATGCTGGCCTCGGACGCCCAGGAAAAGGATTTCTTCGCCGCTGTCGGCCGGACCCTGGGTCAAGGCGATACCTGGCAGGGCGAACTATGGAACCGGCGTAAATCGGGCCAGGTGTACCCGGAACAACTGAATCTCACCGCCGTGCGCAACGGCAACGGCCAGGTCACGAATTACATCGGCATTTTCAGCGACATCACCGAACAGCACGCCAGCCGCAAGCGCCTGGAATTCATGGCCCACCACGATGCGCTGACCGGCCTGCCCAACCGGACCATGCTGGAAGAGCGGGTGGAATGGGCCATCGCCGCCAGCCGCCGCAACGGCAAATCCTTCGCCCTGATCTTCCTCGATCTGGACAACTTCAAGGCGGTGAATGACAGCCTGGGGCATCATGCCGGCGACCAGATGCTGCTGGCCCTGGTGGATCGCATCAAGGCCTGCCTGCGGGAAACCGATACCCTGAGCCGCCTCGGCGGCGACGAATTCGTCGCCGTGGTGTCCGACCTGGGCGGCGCCCACGATGCCGCCCAGGTGGCAGAAAAAATCCTCTGCGCCGTGGAAGCGCCGATCACCCTTGAAGATGTCGGCCTTTCGGCCTCCTTCAGCATGGGCATCGGCGTGTTCCCCGACCACGGCGACAGTTTCCACAGCCTGCTCAAACATGCCGATCTGGCCATGTACCAAGCCAAGGATAGGGGCCGCAACACCTATTGCTTCTTCGAAGAAGCCATGAGCCGCGGCTCCATCAAGCGACTCACGCTGCAAAGCCGTCTCCACGGCGCGGCGGAGCGGGGCGAGCTGCACCTGGAGTACCAACCCCAACTCGACCTGATGAGCGGCCGCATCGTGGGCGCCGAAGCCCTGCTACGTTGGAGCAGCCCGGAACTGGGCGTGGTATCCCCGGCCGATTTCATCCCGGTGGCGGAGGCCTCCGGTCTCATCCTCGAAATCGGCGACTGGGTGCTGGAGCAGGCTTGCCGCCAGTGCCTGGCCTGGATCGAAGCCGGCCTGCCGGAAATCACGGTGGCGGTGAACATCTCCGGCCTGCAATTCCGCCGCGGCAACCTGGTAGCCACCATCGCGACGCTGCTGGAGCGCTATCCCATACCGGCCCGGTGCCTGTAGGTGGAGATCACCGAATCCACCATGCTTCACGACAATCACAGCTTGCTGAGAGCGGTGCAGGATTTGAAGGACCTGGGGCTCGCCCTGTCCATCGACGATTTCGGCACCGGCTATTCCAATCTGGGTTACCTGCGCAAGTTCAACGCCGACAAATTGAAGATCGACCAGTCCTTCGTCCGGGCCATGGACCAGGAGAAGGACGGCCTCACCCTGGTCAAGACCATCATCCAGATGGCCAACAACCTGCAAATGCACTGCGTCGCCGAAGGCGTCGAAACCGATAGGCAGATGGCCCTATTGGGCAATCTGGGCTGCGGACAAATCCAGGGTTATCACATCAGCCGTCCGCTACGGCCGGAAGCATTTGTCCATTTCCTGCGGTCGCAATGAACGCCGCCGCCGCCGAATTGCTGGGCAAGACACAGGTGTTCCAGACATTGGACGAGGCGCGGCACCTGGCCATGACCCTGGCCACCTTGACCCCCGTTCCAGACTTAGTGGAAATCGGCTTGGTGGAACTGATGCTGAATGCCATCGAACACGGCAACCTGGGGCTCAGCTATCAGGAAAAACGGCGCCTGCTGTTGGAAGAAACCCTCGCCCACGAGGTATCCAACCGCCTCGCCACGCCGCCCTACTGTGACCGCCGCGCCCGCATCACAGCCACCGTGGAGGGCCAATACCTGATCTTCCTCATCGAAGACGATGGCGACGGTTTCGATTGGCAGCACCTCGCCGGCTTCCCCCTCAGCCTCTCCGACCCCAATGGCCGGGGCATTGCCATGGCCCAGCTGCTCAGTTTTGCCCACTTGGAATACCTGGGCAAGGGCAACCAGGTAAAGGCCGGGGTGCCCCTGGGCGTGCCCTGATAGCGGCTACTACGCGCTATTGCAAATGCGGGTAATGAAAGTCGACGCGGACTCCGGCCGGCCATAGAGGTAGCCCTGGAAATACAAGCAGCCACGGGCCTTGAGGAAGTCCGCCTGGGCTTCGGTTTCCACCCCTTCCGCCACCACACTGAGGGACAAATGGCGGGCCACGGACAACATGGCTTCCACCAGGGCAGCGTCGTCCGCATCGTTGGGGGCATCCTGGACGAAGGTGCGATCGATCTTGAGCTCCCTGACCGGCAGGCGCTTGAGATAGGCCAGGGAGGAATAGCCGGTGCCGAAATCGTCGATGGAAAAATGCACCCCCAGGGTTTCCAGCTCGACCATGCGCGAGATGGTTTCGTGAATGTCGTCGATCACCAGGCCTTCCGTCACCTCCAGGGTCAGCCGGGTGGGATCGGCGCCGGTATCCCGCAGGATGTCCCGTACCCGGTCCACAAAGTTGGCCTGGCGGAACTGGCGGGGGCTGACATTCACCGCCAGGCGCAGCGCGGCCCCTTCCCGGGACAGGGCGAGGCGGGCCAACTGGCGGCAGGTCTGGCGCAACACCCATTCCCCCAAGGATACGATGAGGCCGCTTTCTTCCGCCACCGGGATGAAGCTGCCCGGCAGCAGCAGCCCCCGTTCCGGATGCTGCCAACGCACCAGGGCCTCGGCGCCGACGATGCGGCCCT
>RXJP01000118.1 GCA_003963315.1 Rhodocyclaceae bacterium
TTGGCGGACCATACCGGGCAGACCATGGAAAAAATCGAACAGGACACCGACCGGGACAATTTCCTGTCGGCTGCTGCTGCAGTGGAGTACGGTTTGGTGGATCAGGTGCTGACCCGTCGCACAGAAGGCGGCGAGTAAGCGGCACACGCTCGCGTTACCCCAGGTAAACCACGGAGAAAATCATGACCGAAAAAAAATCAGGTACCGAGAAGCTGCTTTACTGCTCCTTCTGCGGCAAAAGCCAGCATGAAGTCAAAAAACTGATTGCCGGCCCCTCCGTGTTTATTTGCGATGAATGCATCGAGTTGTGCAACGACATCATCCGCGATGAGGTCACCGCCGATCAGGACGGCAAGGGCGGCACCAATCTGCCCACACCCAAGGAAATCAGCACCATCCTCGATCAATATGTGATCGGTCAGTCATCGGCCAAACGCATCCTGGCCGTGGCGGTGTACAACCACTACAAGCGTCTGCGCCACCGTGAAAAAGGCAACCAGGATGTGGAGCTGGCCAAGAGCAACATCCTGTTGGTCGGCCCCACCGGTTCCGGCAAGACCTTGCTGGCGCAAACCCTGGCCCGCCTGCTCAATGTGCCCTTCGTCATGGCGGATGCCACCACCCTGACCGAAGCCGGCTATGTGGGCGAGGATGTGGAAAACATCATCCAAAAGCTGCTGCAAAAGTGCGATTACGAGGTGGAAAAGGCCCAACAGGGCATTGTGTACATCGACGAAATCGACAAGATTTCCCGCAAGTCGGACAACCCCTCCATCACCCGGGACGTGTCAGGCGAGGGGGTGCAGCAGGCGCTGCTCAAGTTGATCGAAGGCACCACGGCCTCCGTACCTCCCCAGGGCGGCCGCAAGCATCCCAATCAGGATTTCGTGCAGGTGGACACCACCAACATCCTATTCATTTGCGGCGGAGCCTTCGACGGCCTGGACAAGGTGATCCGCAACCGGTCCGAGAAATCCGGCATAGGCTTCGGCGCGGAGGTGAAGAGCAAGGACGGTAAGGATGTCACCACCACGCTCAAGCAGGTGGAGCCGGAGGATTTGGTCAAGTTCGGCCTGATTCCCGAATTTGTCGGCCGTCTGCCGGTGATCGCCACCCTCCAGGAACTCGACGAGGCGGCCCTGGTCGAAATTTTGATTGAACCCAAGAATGCCTTGATCAAGCAGTACCAAAAACTGTTTGCGATGGAAGGGGTGGAGTTGGAAGTGCGCCCCGCAGCCCTGCAGGCCATTGCCCGCCGTGCCCTCAAGCGCAAGACCGGCGCCCGTGGCCTGCGGTCCATTCTGGAAAACGTATTGCTGGATACCATGTACGATTTGCCCACCATGGAAAACGTCAGCAAGGCGGTGATCGACGAAAACATGATCGAAGGCAATGCCCAGCCTATACTGATCTACACAGAGCAGCCCAAGGTATCCGGGTCCAACTGAGCGGTTCATACTGATATTCCTGTGCCCCGCAATGGGGCCTGCCCTTGAAACGGGGTGGGGTCGTCCCCACTTCCGTTCTTGGGTATTAACTTAAAAGGACAAGCCTCATGTCAGGCGAACTCGATCTTCCTCAAGAGAAACTGCAACTGCCGCTATTGCCCCTACGGGACGTGGTGGTGTTTCCGCACATGGTCATCCCCCTTTTCGTGGGCAGGCCCAAGTCCATCAAGGCCCTGGAAATGGCCATGGAAACCGGCAAGAGCATTCTCCTGGTGGCCCAAAAATCCGCCGCCAAGGACGAGCCCGAGACCACGGACCTATACGGTATCGGCTGTATCGCCAATGTTTTGCAGATGCTCAAGCTGCCCGATGGCACCGTCAAAGTCCTGGTGGAAGGCGCTCAACGGGCTAAGGTGGAACTGGTTGAAGACCTGAAGAACGTCTTTACCGCCGATGTCACCCCGGTGGTGACCGACGAAGTGGGCAACCATGAGATCGAGGCCATGCGCCGCGCCATCCTGGCCCAGTTCGACCAGTATGTGAAATTGAACAAGAAGATTCCCCCGGAAATCCTCACCTCCCTTGCCGGGATCGAGGAAGCCGGTCGTCTGGCCGACACCATTGCTGCCCATCTGCCCCTCAAGCTCGAACTCAAGCAGGAAGTGCTTGAACTGTTCGATGTGGGCGACCGCCTGGAAAAGTTGCTGGGTCAGTTGGAAACCGAACTGGACATCCTCCAGGTGGAAAAGCGCATCCGCGGCCGCGTCAAGCGCCAGATGGAGAAGAGCCAACGCGAGTACTACCTGAACGAACAGGTCAAGGCCATCCAGAAGGAACTCGGCGAGGGGGAAGAAGGCGCCGATCTCGAGGAGATGGACAAGAAGATCAAGTTGGCCGGCATGCCCAAGGAAGCCCTGGCCAAGGCCCAGTCCGAATTCAAGAAGCTCAAGCTGATGTCTCCCATGTCGGCGGAAGCCACCGTGGTGCGCAACTACATCGAGACTCTGGTGGGGCTGCCCTGGAAGAAGAAGTCCCGTATTTCCAAGGATCTGGCCGGCGCCGAGAAGATTCTCGACAAGGACCACTACGGCTTGGAGAAGGTCAAGGAACGCATCGTCGAATACCTGGCCGTGCAGCAGCGGGTGGACAAGGTGAAGGCCCCCATCCTGTGTTTGGTGGGCCCTCCCGGCGTGGGCAAAACTTCCCTCGGTCAATCCATCGCCAAGGCCACCAATCGCAAGTTCATTCGCATGGCCCTCGGTGGCGTGCGCGATGAGGCTGAGATTCGCGGCCATCGCCGCACCTATATCGGCTCCATGCCGGGCAAGATCCTCCAGAGCATGACCAAGGTGGGGGTGAAGAATCCCCTGTTCCTGTTGGACGAAGTGGACAAGCTGGGCCAGGACTTCCGCGGCGATCCGTCCTCCGCCCTGTTGGAGGTGCTGGATCCCGAACAGAACCACACCTTCCAGGATCACTACATCGAAGTGGATTTCGATCTGTCCGATGTGATGTTCGTGGCGACGGCGAACTCCCTGAATATTCCTGCCGCTCTGCTGGACCGGATGGAAGTCATCCGCCTGTCGGGCTATACGGAGGACGAGAAGGTCAACATCGCCCAGCGCTATCTGCTGACCAAGCAGATGAAGAACAATGGCGTGAAGAAGGAAGAACTCACCGTCACCGAGGATGCGCTGCGCGACATCGTGCGCTACTACACCCGGGAAGCCGGTGTGCGCTCCCTGGAGCGGGAGATCTCCAAGATATGTCGCAAGGTGATCAAGATGTTGGTGCTGCGTCCGCGCAAGAACAAGATCGTGGTCAACGACAAGAACCTGGACAAGTACCTGGGCGTGCGTCGCTATTCCTTCGGCATGGCCGAGAAGGATAACCAGGTGGGCCAAGTCACCGGTCTGGCCTGGACCGAGGTGGGCGGCGAATTGCTCACCATCGAATCCGTGGCCCTACCCGGCAAGGGCAAGACCATGACCACCGGCAAACTCGGCGAGGTGATGACGGAGTCCATCCAAGCCGCCCTCAGCGTCGTGCGTAAACGCGCCAAGACCCTGGGCATCAAGGACGACTTCTATCAGAACTGCGATATCCACATCCACTTGCCCGAAGGGGCGACGCCCAAGGACGGCCCCTCTGCCGGCATCGCCATCACTACGGCGCTGGTGTCGGTATTGACCGGTATTCCGGTGCGGGCCGACGTGGCCATGACCGGCGAAATCACCCTGCGCGGCGAAGTGCTGCCCATCGGTGGTTTGAAGGAGAAACTGCTGGCAGCGGTGCGCGGCGGCATCCGACTGGCCTTGATCCCCGAGGAGAACGTCAAGGACCTAGCTGAGATTCCGGATACCATCAAGAATCGCATAGAGATTGTTCCCGTGAAATGGATCGACAAGGTACTGGAGCTGGCCCTGGAGCGCATGCCGGAACCCTTGCCGGAAGCGGCTGAGCCGGTCGCCGCTACGGGGACGGAGAGTGATGCGGCAGCGGCCGTCATCAAGCACTGAGCTGCTACAAAATGACGGGGAGTGCTGCTATACTGCGCGCCCCGTTGAAGGGAATGGGTGCTTAGCTCAGTCGGTAGAGCGTCTGCCTTACACGCAGAATGTCGGCGGTTCGACCCCGTCAGCACCCACCAGCAAATGTTTTGCGAAGATTTTGGGAGTGGTAGTTCAGTTGGTTAGAATACCGGCCTGTCACGCCGGGGGTCGCGGGTTCGAGTCCCGTCCACTCCGCCAACATTCGAAAGGCGAACCAGACGGTTCGCCTTTTTCACATTCAAGCGAGCTTTCACACTATGTTTGACGCTGTTCGCAACAACCGCAGAATCGTTCAGATTTTCCTGGCATTGATCACCTTGCCTTTCGCCCTCTGGGGGGTGGAGTCCTATGTCCGCAATAGCGGCGCCGGCGATGATGTGGCCAAGGTAGGGGGCAGCAAGATCACCGCCCAGGAGTTCCGCCAAGCCTTGCAGGCCCAACAGGATCGCCTGCGCGGCCAAGTGGGGCGCGATGTGCCGGCATCGGCGCTGGATAGCCCTGAGCTGCGGCGAGCCGTGGTTGAGAACCTGGTGAACCAGCGTTTGTTGGTGGTCCATGCCCAGAAGACCCACCTCATGGTTAACGATGCCGTCCTGGCCCAGTTCATCGCCAGCGTGCCCGACCTCCAGGAAAACGGGAAGTTTTCGCCCTCCCGCTATGAGGCGCTGGTGGCCGCACAGGGCATGAGCAAGGATATGTTCGAGCAGCGCCTGCGTCAGGACATGCTGACCCAGCAGTCGGTGGGCGCCGTAGCCCAGGCCGTGTTGCCGGGCGCCGTGTCTTCCAGCCGTTGGATGAATGCCCAATTGGAAGTGCGCGAGGTGGCTGACGCCCAGTTCAAACCCGATGATTACCTGTCCCAGGTGAAACTGGCGGCGGACGCGGTGAAAAACTTCTACGACGAAAAACAGAACGCCTTCCAAGTGCCCGAGCAGGTGAAGGCAGAATATGTCGTAATCGATCGCCAAGCCATGGCTAGTCAGGTCGCCGTGAGCGAGGATGAAGTCAAGGCATGGTATGGCGCCCATCAGGATCAATACAAGCAGCCCGAGGAACGCCGCGCCAGTCACATCTTGATTACAGTGGACAAGAATGCTTCCGCCGATGCCGTCAAGGCAGCCCAGGCCAAGATAGAGGACATCCTGTCCCAAGTGAAGAAGAATCCCGCGGGCTTCGCCGCCCTAGCCAAGCAGGTGTCCCAGGATCCGGGCTCCGCCAAGCAAGGGGGCGATCTGGGGTGGTTCCGCCGGGGCATGATGGTCAAGCCCTTTGAGGATGCGGCTTTCTCCCTCAAGGAAGGGGCGTTCAGCGAGATTGTCCGTTCCGATTTCGGTTTCCACCTGATCCAGGTCACCGGCATACACGGCGAAAAAGTTCAATCCTTGGATGAGGTGCGTCCCGCTATTCAGGCCGCGTTGAAGGAGCAGGCGGCCCAGAAGAAATTCGCCGAAGCCTCGGAGAATTTCAGCAATATTGTTTACGAACAAGCGGACAGCCTCAAACCCGCTGCCGATAAATTCCATCTGACCGTGCAACAGGCCTCCTGGATCGGCAAGGGCGGGCAGGGCGCCGGCCCCCTGGGGAATCCCAAACTGCTGACCGCTTTGTTCTCTGACGATGCGGTGAAGAACCATCGCAACACCGAAGCCGTGGAAGTGTCGCCGGGCGTGATGATTTCCGCCCGCGTGGTGGAGCACAAGCCTGCGGCGCTCAGGCCGCTGGATGAGGTGAAGGCGGATATCGAAAAACATCTGCTGCGTCAGGAAGCGGCGAAACTGGCCGCCAAGGCTGGCGAGGAAGCTTTGGCCAAGGCGCAAAAGGGTGAGTCCCTTGGCGCGCTGAAATGGTCGGCCAGCCGCAGTGTGCCCCGCCTGGGAGCGCAAGGTCTGAGTCCTGATGCGGTACGTGCCGTATTCAAGGTTGATGGCACCAAACTGCCGGCCTATGCTGGAGCCGTACAGCCCGATGGCAGCTATGCGTTGTACCGGATCGAGAAGATCAAGGCCTACGACGGCAAGGGTGACGATGAGAAGGCCGCATTCCTGCGCCAGCAATATGCGCGTACGGTGGCCCAAGAGGAAGTCACCGCCTGGTTGGCCGTGCTGCGCCAGCGCTACGGTGTCGAAATCAATGAGAAATTGCTGGAGCAAGCCAAGGACAAGTAGTCCGGGGCAGGTATCTTCGCCCCTTGGGCGAGATGGGGAGCTTGCAGGCCGTCATGAAACTTCAGCAACTGCGATTTCTCATCGAAGTGGTGGACAGCGGCCTCAACGTCACGCTGGCGGCGGAGCGGTTGTTCACTTCTCAACCCGGCGTCAGCAAGCAGATACGCCTGCTGGAGGACGAGCTCGGGTTCAGCATTTTCGAACGGCAAGGCAAGCGTTTCACCGGGGTCACCCAGGCCGGCGAAGCCATCATCCGGGCTTCGCGGCGGGTATTGCTGGAGGCGGAGAATTTCCGTCGTACCAGCGAAGAATTGCGGGACGAAGAAGCCGGCACCCTGACCATTGCCACCACCCATACCCAGGCCCGCTACGTATTGCCCCGGGTGGTGGCGGAATTCACCAAGCGCTTTCCCAGGGTACGGCTTTCAATCCGGGAGGGGGATCCCAACCGGGTGGCGGACACGGTACGACGAGGCGATGCCGATCTGGGTATCGCCACCGAGGCCTTGGCGGATACGCCGGGACTGATTTCCCTGCCGGCCTACACCTGGAAACACTGCATCATCGCCCCCGAGGGGCATCCGATACTGGCTGAGGACAACCTGACCCTCAAAACCCTGGCCGGCTATCCGCTGATCACCTACGACCCTGCATTCTCCGGGCGGACCCGTCTCGATCAGGGCTTCGCCAAGGCAGGGGTGACGCCGAACCTGGTGTTGACCGCGGTGGATTCGGATGTGATCAAGACTTACGTCAATCTTGGTCTCGGGGTGGGGGTGATCGCTGAAATGGCTTTCGATGCCCAGCGGGATGTCGGTCTGAAGGCCATCGGCGCTGGCCAGTTGTTCGGCACCAACACTACCCGCATCGCCTTCCGTCAGGGTAGTCTGCCCCGGCGATTTTCCCTGATCTTCGCCCAATTGCTGTCCCCCAGCTTGACGCCGGAATTGATCGCCACCGCCGGCGGCGACATCCACCAGTCC
>RXJP01000132.1:0-776 GCA_003963315.1 Rhodocyclaceae bacterium
CGTCTGGACCACCGACAAGGACGGCATCATCCTGGCGCTGCTGGCCTCGGAGATCCTGGCGGTCACCGGTAAGTCGCCGTCGCAGCGCTACGCCGAGCTGACGGAAAAGTACGGTGCTCCGACCTACGCTCGCATCGACGCGCCGGCCAGCCGCGAACAGAAGGCCCGCTTGGCGAAGCTGTCGGCCGAGCAGGTCACCGCGACCGAGTTGGCGGGCGAGCCGATCGTAGCCAAGCTGACCACTGCGCCGGGCAACGGCGCGCCGCTGGGCGGGCTCAAGGTGACCACCGAGAACGCCTGGTTCGCCGCGCGGCCCTCGGGGACCGAGGACGTCTACAAGATCTACGCCGAGTCGTTCAAGGGTCCGGAGCATCTGGCGCAGGTTCAGGCCGCGGCGCGGGAAGTGGTGAATACAGTCATAGCGTGAGCGCTGTCACGGAGGGCGACTGTCCGACCCCGACCCGACTGCCGGCCGAGATCTGGGTGCTGGCCGGCGCCAACATCGTCATCGCACTCGGCTACGGCGTGGTGGCCCCGGTACTGCCGGCGTACGCCCGCAATTTCGGTGTCAGTATCAGCGCGGCGACCTTCGTCATCACCGCGTTCGCCGCGATGCGGCTGATCTTCGCGCCGCCCAGCGGCCTGTTGGTGCAGAAGCTCGGTGAGCGGCGCGTCTATCTCACCGGCCTGCTGATCGTCGCGTTGTCGACGTTGGCCTGCGCGTTTGCGGAGACCTACTGGCAGCTGTTGGTGTTCCGATCCCTCGGTGGTGCGGG
>RXJP01000132.1:826-5816 GCA_003963315.1 Rhodocyclaceae bacterium
CGGTGTCGCCGAAATAGTCCCCGTCTTCGGCCACGACGGGGCCCCACTGGCAACCCACCCGGATGGCGAGGGGCTGCCCGGCGATGGGCCGCACGGCTGCAATCCTTTGCTGCATGTCGCAGGCGGCCAGCAAGCCCTGTTCTGCGCTGGGAAAGGCCACCATGATTTCATCGCCGATGGTCTTGACCACTTCGCCTTGATACGCCGTCGAAGCGGCAGCGGCGAGTTTCAGGCAGAGATCGACGACACGTAACGCCGCTTTGTCGCCAAGGCGTTCGTAAAGCCGGGTGCTGCCCGCCACATCCGCAAACACCAGGCAGCGGCTGGGCAGGGGGGTATCTCCGTCAATCATCCACACTGCGCAAAGGAATCACCGAGGGCGCCATGGGCACTTCGTGGTCGAACACCAGGTCGCCCTCGTCATCGGGAATGCCGGTGGTCTTGAGATTCTTGAAGTCGAACAGTTGATGGTCCATCAGGTGGGATGGGGTGACCCGGCCCAGGCTGGCGAACATATTCTTGATGCGGCCGGGGAAACGCTTGTCCCAGTCGTTGAGCATTTCCTTGATCTGCTGCCGTTGCAGGTTCTCCTGGCTGCCGCAGAGGTTGCAGGGGATGATGGGGAACTGCTGGACTTCAGCCCAGGCCTCCATGTCCTTCTCGCTGCAATAGGCCAGGGGCCGGATCACCATGAACTCGCCGTTGTCCGACACCAGTTTGGGCGGCATCGCCTTCATGCGGCCGCCGAAGAACATGTTGAGGAACAGGGTCTGGATGATGTCGTCCCGATGGTGGCCGAGGGCGATCTTGTTCGCGCCCAATTCCCGCGCCACCCGGTAAAGGATGCCGCGGCGCAGGCGGGAACAGAGGGAGCAGGTGGTCTGGCCTTCCGGGATCACCTTCTTGACAATGGAATAGGTGTCCTGCTCCTCGATGTGGAAGGGCACGCCGAGTTGCTTGAGGTAGGCCGGCAACACTTCCTCAGGAAAGCCGGGTTGCTTCTGGTCCAGGTTCACCGCCACGATATCGAAATTGATCGGCGCGTGGTCGCGCAGGTGCATCAGGATATTGAGCAGACCGTAGGAATCCTTGCCGCCGGACAGGCAGACCATGACCTTGTCGCCGTCTTCGATCATGTTGTAGTCGGCGATGGCCTGCCCCACATTGCGGCGCAAGCGCTTGCCCAGTTTGTTGGCCTCGCGCTTGGCCTTCTCCTGGGCTGGGGTGAGGGCCGGTTTTTCGCCGTTGGCGTTGTCGGCAAGGGCTTGAATGGCGGCTTCGGTCATGACGGAGACTCGGCGGATTACTCGGTTGTGTCGGGCAGGGACAGGTGGGCAGAACGACCACCATCCACATGGATGATCTGGCCGGTGATGTAGGGTGCGTCAAACAGCAGGAACTGCACGGTGCGGGCGATATCTTCCGCCGTGCCGGGACGTTTGAGCAAGGTGCTGGCGACAATGGCGGCGCGGGCGGACAGAGGGAAAGCCGCTTCGTCCTCGGGCCATTCCACCGGGCCCGGAGCCACGGCGTTGACCCGCGCCTCGGGCGCCAACTCCACCGCCAGGGCTCGGGTCAGGCCGAGCAATCCGGCCTTGGCCGCCGTGTAGGTGGCATAGCCCCGGTCGGGTTGATTGGCATGGATATCGGTGATGTTCACGATGCCGCCGCCGCTGGCCCGCAGGGCGGGGGCTGCCGCCTGGGATAGGAACAGGGGGCCTTTTAGATTGCTACCCATTAATTCGTTCCAATCTCTTTCGTCGATTTGCCCCAAAGGTGTGCGAAAAAAACTGGAAGCGTTGTTCACCAAACCGTCCAGGCGGCCGAAGGCCTCCAGGCAGCGGGCCACCATCGCCTCCAAGGCCGACTTGTCGTCCAAGCCGGCCTGGACAGCGATGGCCGAACCTGGGCGACGGCCATTGAACTCCGCCGCCAAGGTTGCGGCCTCCGCAGACGAGCTGCGGTAATGCAGCACTACCCGCGCCCCGCCTGCATGCAGTCGCCGTGCGATGGCCGCGCCCACCCGCCGGGCGGCGCCGGTGATGAGCACGACAGGAACGGACTGGGGGTCAGTCATGGCGGGGCACAAGTGGGGGAATTCAAAGGAAGCGGGCATTTTACCCGGCCCGCCTGGCCGCTCCTAGCGGCCCAGAATACGATTCAAAGCCTGGGCGGCGGCGGCGAAACCGAAACTGGCGGTCACGGCTACGGAAGAGCCATAGCCAGCACAGTTGAGACCTTGGGGTGCAGCATGCCCCACTGGATGGCTGCCTGCGGCATCCGTGTCGCAAGCGGCCCCTTCTTGAGGACGGATGATCTGCTCGTCGGAATAAACGCAGGGCAGGCCGAATTTCTTCTTCGGATCGCGGGGGAAACCGTAATCCTTCCGCAGGCTGGCCCTTACCTTGGAAGCCAGGGCATCCTGAGTGGTACGGGACAAGTCTTCCACCTTGACCCGGGTCGGGTCGATACGACCGCCGGCACCGCCGGTGGTTACCAACCACAATTTTTGGCGGCGGCAGTGGGCGGCGAGGGCGGCCTTGGCGCGCACTTGGTCGATGGCATCGATCACAGCATCGCAGGCAGGGATGAGGGCGGCAATGTTGTCCGGGGCGATGAAATCGTCCACCTGGGTCACCACACAAGCCGGGTTGATGGCGGCAATGCGTTCGGCCATGGCCTGCACCTTGGCCTTGCCCAGGTTATCTTCCACCGCGTGCAACTGTCGATTCATATTGCTCTCGGCTACGTGGTCCAGATCGATCAGGGTCAAGCGCCCCACGCCGGAGCGGGCCAGGGCCTCCACCGCCCAGGATCCCACCCCGCCGACGCCGATCACGCAAACATGGGCGTCTTGCAGCCGCACCAAGGCCTGGGAGCCGTAGAGTCGGGCCATACCGCCGAAACGGCGTTCGTAATCCGGGGAATCGTTCATGGCGGCATTGTATGATGCGGCGCCATGGAATCCCGACTCCCCGAACCCTCCGCCGACGCCCAGGCCGTCAGCCTGCAACTCACCCATTTGATCGCCGATGAAATCCGCGCCCGCGGCGGCTGGATATCCTTCGCCCGTTACTGGGAACTGGCGCTTTATACGCCAGGCCTCGGCTATTACTCCGGGGGGTCGCAGAAGTTCGGCAGCGCCGACGAGGGCGGCGATTTCGTGACGGCTCCCGAACTCACACCGCTTTTCGGCCAAGCCCTGGCCCGCCAAGTGGCCCAGATCATGGCCACATCTGCCCCCGTGGTGCTGGAAGCCGGCGCCGGCAGCGGCAAACTGGCCGCCGATTTGCTGACGGCGTTGAAGACCTTGGGGCAAACACCCGAACGTTATCTGATTCTGGAACTCTCCGGCGAATTGCGTGCCCGGCAACAGTCCACCATCGAAGCCCTGGCCCCGGAGCTCCTACCTTTGGTGCAGTGGTTGGATGCCCTGCCCGAGCGTTTTTCTGGCTGCGTAGTAGGCAACGAAGTACTCGACGCAATGCCGGTGCATCGCCTCTACTGGAGCGCGGAAGGCTTGCAAGAGTTGGGGGTCGCGCTGGATCAAAGCAACGACTTTGTAGTTGCGAGCGCCCCAGCCAACGCCACGCTGCACAGGGCTGCCGCAGCCTTGCCGGTGGAAGCGCCCTACCGCAGCGAAGTGGGTCTAGCCGGTCGTGCCTGGACAGCGGAATGGGCGCAACGCCTGGACAAGGGCGCACTGCTGCTCATCGATTACGGCCTCCCCCGCCACGAGTACTACCACCCCCAGCGGGACGGCGGTACTATCCGCTGCCATTATCGCCACCGCACCCATGACGATCCCTTCTGGTTCCTAGGCCTATCGGATATCACCGCCCACGTGGATTTCACCGCCATCGCCGAAGCCGGATTCGAAGCGGGTCTGGACGTATTGGGCTATACCACCCAATCCGCCTTCCTGATGAACTGCGGCATCGCCGAACTCTTGGCCCTGCGTCATCGCAACGATGCCCCTGCAGCGGCAGTGAAGGCCAGCGGCGCCTTGCAATTGCTCATGTCGCCCAACGAAATGGGGGAGTTATTCAAGGTCATCGCGCTGGGACGAGGCATAGAAGAACCGCTCCTAGGCTTCAGCCGTGGTGATCGAATCCACAGCCTTTAATAACGCATCATGAAAAGCAAAGGGCGCATCACTGCGCCCTTTGCTTTTCAATCGTGTCTGCTTATCGTCAGGGATTACATTGCGAGCCCGACTTGCCAATGCTCTGACCGGTGCCCTTATTCTGGCTGATGTTGGTTGGCATGGTCACCTGGATACCTTGCTGAGGCGGCACCAGCACGGGGGGGGCATTGGCTGCAACGAAACCGAACTGCCCGGTATTGATTTGCAATTGACCAGCGGCATTACTCAGGGAAATCGCCCCCGACGCCACATCCACGTGCAAGCCATTGGCAGGTGGCTGCCCGCTTGTTGTTGGGATACCGCCGCAATCACTTTGACAGAAGAGGGCACCGAAATGGGTGCCGCGAATGCCAATGGTCGCCGTAGGTGTGTTGAAGCTCACGTTGCTGTGGTTAGTCTTGCCGATCAAGCCGGTGACAGCACGGAAACCGCCTTTGAGCAGTCCCATCAGCACATTACCCGACTCGGGCTTAGCCGCGTCAAAGGCATAGGACTCTACCTTCATCTGCGTACCCGGACGCAACACAATCTCACCGCCGTCGGAAAACTTGATGCGCGCATAGGTTTCCTGCTCGGTACTCAACAAATCACCCGGCTGTACCTCCGATTTCACCGACAGTAATTTGGTCGTACCGTCACTGCGCTTTACCGAAAGCGTACCGGATAAGTGGGTCACCACCCCTGCACTAGCGGCAAAGGCCGAGGAGGCCAGCAACAGCAGGCCCGCTAATAGGCTAACTGCACTGATTCTTGGAAGTCGATTTGCCATTGTTCTTATCCTTCGGGTTGCCGTTGGCGTCCTTGCCATTATCGTTCTCGCTGCCACCAAAGCTATCCTCGCTA
>RXJP01000132.1:5866-39928 GCA_003963315.1 Rhodocyclaceae bacterium
GTTTGGTTGCTTGTCGTAGTTGTCCCGACAGGCTTGAGCACCAACGTCGTTGCACTGGCCTTCGTCGCATCATCGCTCAGATTGCTCTTGTCGGTTGTATTGTTGAAGACTTCGGCGATTGCCTTAACGACAGGATTGTCGATCACGCCATATTGGATATCCAATCCTTGGTTCACAACGGCCGGGATCGGAACAACGCTAAATCCGACCATGGTGTATCCGTTAAAGAATCCACTCCCACCCAAAACCGGGGTAGTCATATTGGCGCCGTTGATTACGATACCGCCGCTGGAGCGAGCGACAAAATCAATATGCGTCGTCAGGGGTTGCCCATACGCATCCGCCCACATATAGGATGCCGCTTGATTGGGAGATAGTCCATCATTCAAATAAATGGTGGAGTTGCTCCCGAACAAGTCGACATATATGTCGTTGCCAGCCATGATGTACGACCCATTATTGATCCTCAAATTCCCCTTGACGGCGATGCTTATGTCAGTCAAAGGATTAGACGGATATATTCCTGCCTCAATGTGGCCGCCATTGGTCAACGTAACGTTGTTCGCCACGATATTCATGCCGTCATAGGAACTTAAGTAGCCCCACGAGCCCGACGTCTTGTCGATGTTCACGTTTGTTGCGGTGGCGATCATGGTCCCGGCAGAGGCCTTTGCATAACCGGCCCCGGTCACATTCAGATCGCCTGCTGCACTCAGTACAACATTATCGCTGCCAGTCAAGCTACTCTGTATGTTGATACCCCCCCCCGCACCCAATACAACATTCTTACCGGTCAGACTGCCCTGTATGTTGATATCTCCACCAGCACCTAATCCCAAATCCTGGTAATAATACGTCGAAGGGTCCGTGGCATATGTAGAGCCGGTGATATTGACATCCCCTCCAGCCCCCAAAAGCATGCTACCGCCATAGGCAATATGGCCAACAAACCCTGTGCTGGTCAGATTACCTCCAGTAGCGATCAACAGATCACCACTAGACGTTGAAGCAGTAAAGCTACTTGAATTCAGGGTTAAGTTGGCCGTATTGAAGAAACTTAGGTTTCCTCCATACGAAGCGTAATCACGCAAACTGATGGTGCCTGTCTGACCAAATCCAACAGAATCGGTATTACGGATGGAAATACCGCCATATAACGTCGAATAACTTGATGACCCCTCGATGGCCGTCAAGGCTCCGGTAGCACTGGTTACTTTAGTATCCGCGCTGATGGCAATTCCAGATGAACTTCCGCCATACAGGCTGGTTAATTGGATTGTGTCGGCTTCAACATTCAATCCGGAACCGTTCTGATCCAGGATCGCACCATGTGCGGTAATGTAGGCTCCATAACCACCGTTATGCATTGCCTTCACGTATCCCAACCCTACGTTGCCCCCATAGGACTGGATGGTCACATTCCCACCCGACATGATGCTCGTATGACTGCCGAGCATCACATCATTAGAAAAGAACCCATAGGCTGCTGGCGCCAGTTCTGCCCGCGACCCAATAAACACGCCTCCGTACACTCCGCCGATGTCGGATTGGATGGTGACCGGATATGCGCTTCCTGTTGTAATGGAGACATTAGCCGTTCCTGACAGGGAACCGATCACCACCGGACTCCCATTGCCGCCCTGAAGATTGACTCCGCCCATCGTTGTGATCTGAATATCGGCACCATACTTACCGCCGATGTAAGCCGTGCTGCCGGGAATACTGTCGCTATCCAACAGAGTAGACGATCCACCCAACATATTGAGATTGCCACTCAGATAGAAACGCTGGGTGGATGCACCGAAACCTGCACCGCCGTAATACCCCGCCCCGCCGGTGATCCACACACCCGCGCCGTAGACGGTAAGTGTGCCAGTGCTGAGATCATCTAGGCCGATACTGCCTTCATTTCCATGGTCGTATTGCCCACCCTGGCTTCCACCGCGAAGATAGATATTGGGGCGATATGATGAATTTCCGATCGCCGTGCTGCCACCATGCCCATCAATCTTTGCGAAAGCATCAGCAAGGCCATTGCCACCGTATACGTTGATTAACCCACCGGAGGTGAAAGTAATATTTTGGGACCCACCGCTTGATAGCTGCTCAATCTTTGCAAAGTCTTGGCTACCCATCCCCATGTAGCCACCGCCTTCTACATCCAGAAAACCACTTCCGGTTAAATTCAAATTTTGCGTCCCATTCGCACTGATGAGTGCGTAATTGCCGTCATAATTACCCGCAGTACTCCCGCCATAGACACCAATAATGTCGGCTTGAAGGGTTTGCGTTCCACTTAGCGACTGCAAAGTCGCACTACGATTGGCTGCACTGGCTCCGCCTCGAACAGTAATCCACCCACTACTGCCGGTAACGGTCATTGCCTGGTTACCAGATGCGCTGACCAAGGATGAGTGACTAGCATCAGCCAAAATGCTGATGTTGCCACCCGCCTTCCAATCCATCGTTGCCGCCTGGACACTTGCGCCGTTAACGCCAATTCCACCCGTGCCGGCAGTGACGTTAGTACCGCTTCCCGTCCAGCCGGCATATAGGTTCAAGGCGCCTCCGACTCGCAAATCCACCCCGGACAGGAATTCGATATTCCCCTGGTAGGCGAACAAACTCAAAGAATGCGATGTCCCCGAGAAATCATATGAGCCGCCATAGAAAGTAATGGCCCCGGTTCCACCGCTATCCGTTTGCAATTGAACGTTGGTCGAGGTCAATTGTGATAGTAAGGTGCTCCCGTAAAGAGTGGCAGTCCCGGTTCCGCCTGAAAAGATGCCGGCAGAGAAACTAGCTCCGTTGGGGACATCTGTTCCAGCACCTGCGTAAATATCAATTTGACCTGGATCCAGCAGCCAAACGCCCGTACTTCCCACAGGTGCGCTGGTATCAACGCGAGCCCCCAATACATCAAGATATCGATGGCCAGATGTCTCTATCAATCCACCATTGCCGCCATTGCTCCCGCCTCGAGCTGAAATGCTCCCGTACGCACGCGTAGTGTCATCGGCCCAAACGATAACCTTGCCACCATTACCATTGACAGCGGCATCGGCTTTGATACTGGCATTGGGTCCAAAGTAGGTGACTTGGCTATTTTTGATAGCGACATTCTTGCCTTGATAATCGCCCCCAATCAACACCGTGCCACCGCCATTGGTGCCGGAAGCATCAATGCTGGCGTTGTCCATCACCGCCACGCGATTGCCCAACACTTCCACACTGCCGCCCTTGGTGCCGGTGGTGACGATGCGGCCGTTGCCGTCCACATAGGCGTCTTGGCTCGCCTTGAGGAACACACGACCACCTTCGTTCACCACGCTGCTGGCGTTAAGGGTGCCCGAGTTGCGCACCAGCACGCCGGCCATGCCGATACGGCCGGCATCGGCCAGGATGGTGCCGAGGTTGGTGGCATTGCCTTCGGCGCCGGTGATTTCCACCTTGACGCCTGGGGTGCCGGTATCTAGCAAGGCGACGGTTTGGCCGGCGGCGAGAATGGTTTCGCCGCCAGGCGTGGTGATGACACCGGCGTTTTGCACATTGGGCGCAATCAGGTAGACCGAACCGCCGCTCGGTGTCGTGATGCTGCCTTGGTTAACCACGGAGCCTGCGCCAGGAGTGGCATCAAACAGCAGCTTGCCGGCCAGGAAATTTGCGTCGCTGACATTCAGGGTGGAGGCGACAAATCCCGCCACATCCACGCGCGCACCGGCACCCACCATGATGCCGGCCGGGTTGATCAGCCATACCTTACCGTTGGAACTGAGCGTACCGAGAATCTGGGACGGATCGTTGGACAGGACACGGTTAAGTACCGAGCTACTGGCGGACGATTGAATAAAGTTGGTGGTCTCGCCGGACCCGATGGAGAACTTGTCCCAGTTGATGATGGCGCCGTTACTATTGGTAACGGTCAGCACGCTCCCGGTTTGGGAGAAGCTGGCTGCGCCACTAACGACCGTTGGCGCCAAAGGATTCGCCCACGCTACCGACGCAGCGAAGCAAGACGACACAGCGGCAGCCAGCAAACGATTGCGGGAACGGAACTTCCGTTGGGGTTGGATTTGTCGTGAACTCATGGTTTTCATGGCGACTCCCTTGGGGAGTGGAACATCGGTAGGTTCAATATATCCCCCTTGTTCAGGGGGATGCGGTGATGCACGTCACGTAGATCAGAAAGCGTAACTCAGGCCGAAATGGGCGTTCCAGTCGGTATCCAGGTAGTTGTTGGTGCCGCGCGTCACCGGCGCGCTGTGGAGCACGCGGGCCCAGTCAAACCGGGCGGTGGTGTTCTTGTTCAGGGCGTAGCGGAAGCCAAGACCCATGCTGGCCAGGTACACCCGTTCGTTGGGCGTGCCGTTGGCGGGCACCAGAAGACCGTTTTGATCGATGAAATTGGAATTCGGGGTCAGCGTATTGAAACCGGCCGCCATATCGAGGAAGGTCAGCGCCTTCAGCGAGCCTTGCCCCAGATTGAACATCGGCATCAAGTCCGGCGAATACAGTTCGACATTGCTAACAACACCGGTGTCGGCGGTAACAGCGCGCTCATTGAAGCCTCGCACCGCGGAAAAACCCGTCAGATTCAATTGGTCAGCGGCGGGAAGCGGATCCCCACTGTACTGGGACGCCACGGCCACACGGAACATACCGCCCCAATTGAACGCATAGGACAGACTGCCGCCGCCTTGAAGGATCAGGAAATTGCGCTCCGCCGCCCGGGTACCGGCGGCGTAGACATAGCGCCAATTGTCCTGCCGCTCACCCCAGGCCAGGTTGTAAAGCAGGCCCATGCTGTAATCCAAAGAAAAACGGGGCTTTTGCCACTGGCCGGAGTAGGTCACGGACGCAACCCGCTCCAGGGTGGAGACACAACCGGCACCGATAAAAGGTGACCCCGCCGCCTTACAGGGATTGAGCGTATTTTTTTGATCGAATCCCCAAACCAGCCGAGAGGTGTATTCACCCTGGCGGGGGAAGAGGTGGTTCCATCGCAGGGCAAGAACATCCCCCTTGCCATTCATGCCCAAAGTGCCACCCGGCGCAATGACATTGGCGGCGATGTTCACCGAACTCCAGCCCCAGATTACGTCGAGGCTGTCACCCAACTCATAAAAGGGCTTGCGGAAGCCCACGCTGACCACATCAAGATTCACTCCGCCGGGGACATCCGGAGAGGTGATGTACCCCAGCGTCAGGACCTCATCGTTACCCAGCAGGTTGGCGTCACGGTAAGCGGCACCCAAACGGTACTGGCCAGTCTTGTCCTTGTCGCCGGTGTTGTCGAGGGTGAGGATGTATTTCTTGGGGGTTTCGTCTTCCACCTGAACCTTGGCGTCGACTTTCCCCTCCTCCTCACTCACCCCAAGGGTCACTTCAACTTGCTTGGAAGGATTTTCATTGGCAAGTTGCACGTTTTCGGATATCTGGCGCAAATTAGGCGCACTGCCTTCCTTCAGCAGAGGAAGTGTCTTGCGGATATTCTCCTCGGTGAAATTCTTATTGCCGCTAACGACCACTTTGCCGATCACGGCTTCCGTCACTTGCAAACGTACAACGCCTGAAGTCAGCTCCTGCTCAGGGACAAAGACCTGCACGGTGCCGAAGCCCTTGGCCCGATAAGCATCTTCCAGCGCTTCCAGCGCTTTTTGGATATCGCCGTAAACCTTCTTGCGGCCAACATAGGGCGCCACCAACTGTTCCACAGTTTCCTTAGGTAGCAAGGAGTTGCCTTCTACCTGGAATCGGACGATGTCGAATTGCTCATCCGCGGCGGAAGCAACGCCAGCGAGCAGTGAAAAGACAATGAGCAGGGGGAACAGCCATGATTTGAATTTCATAGCTCGCATTACCTATATGAAAAATGGAAGACCGGGAACGGGTTAATCATACTTCACAAGCCCCGATTACTCAAAGGGCAAAAAACACACAATCAACAAATAATCAGTGCCTTATGCATTGATCTTGACCAAGAGTTCCCTGACCCGCTCTGATTCCTCCATGCGCAGCAGCCGCGCCACTTTACCGGCCAATTGCCCCGCATCCGCCATGAGAATTTGCTGTTTTATTTCAAGAACTTGCGAAGGATGCATGGAAAAGGTGCGCAGCCCCATGCCCAGTAACAGCCGCGTCATCTTGGGATCACCGGCCATCTCGCCGCAGACGGACACCGCGAGCCCCGCCCGCTGGCCCGTCTGGATGACCAGGGAAATCAGTCGCAGCACGGCAGGATGCAAAGGGTCGTAGAGGTGGGCCACGGCCTCATCGGTGCGATCGATGGCCAGCGTATATTGGATGAGATCGTTGGTGCCAATGGACAAAAAATCCAATTGTTTGAGGAATGGCCCCAGGGCCAGGGCAGCGGCGGGAACCTCCACCATGCCGCCGATCTCGATATCCTCATCGAACTTCACTTTTTGCGCCCGCAATTGCACCTTGGCCGCTTCTATCATGGCCAAAGCCTGATCCACTTCAGAGGCATGGGCGAGCATCGGGATCAGGAGGCGTACCTTGCCATAATGGGAAGCCCGCAAAATGGCCCGGAGTTGGGCCATGAAAATCTGGGGCTCGGCCAAACAATAGCGGATTGCCCGCAGCCCAAGCGCCGGGTTGGGTTGAATGCGCTCCGCGCCGCGCAGCGCCTTGGCCTCCTTGTCGGCGCCGATATCCAAGGTACGGATGGTCACCACCTTCCCCATCATGGCCTTGGCCACGGTCCGATAGGCCTCGAATTGCTCATTCTCGTCGGGCAGATCATCCCGATTCATGAAAAGGAATTCGGTACGGAACAGCCCCACCCCATCGGCGTCCACCGCCTTCACATCGGCCATATCCTGAGGCAATTCAATATTCGCCTGAAGGGAAATATCCACGCCGTCCAAGGTGGCAGCGTGAGCGGTCTTCAGGCGTTTCAATTTTGATCGCTGGAGTTCCAGGGCTGTTTTTTTCAGCCGGTACTCTTCGAGGATCCTTTCATCGGGGTCGATAATCAACGCGCCCCGGGTGCCGTCAACGATCAGAAGATCGTCGTCCTGGATCAATGGGCGGGCATGGTGCATCCCCACCACGGCAGGAATCGCCAGGCTGCGGGCGACGATAGCGGTGTGGGAGGTGGCACCGCCCAAGTCGGTGACGAATCCGCCGATGCGCAGATTCTTGAACTGTATGGTGTCTGCAGGAGACAGGTCATGGGCGATGACGATGAGATCCTCGTCCTTCCCACGCTTGGCCAGTTTGCGCGGCTTGCCTTGCAGGGCCTTGATGACCCGTTCCACCACCTGCACGATGTCCTGCTTCCGCTCCCTCAGATAAGGATCGTCGAACTCGTCAAATTGGGCAGTCACCTGCTGCATCTGTTGCACCAACGCCCATTCGGCATTGCAGCGGCGGTCGCGAATCAACACCTTCGGTTCCTCGGCCAGCATGGGGTCGGCCAGGATCATGGTATGCAAATCCAGGAAGGCCGACAGTTCCGCCGGGGACCCCGGGGCAGTGGCTTCGGCCCGGAGCGACTCCAGTTCGGCGGCAGTGGTGGCGAAGGCTTTTTCCAGCCGGGAGATCTCGGCCGGAATGTCCTTGTCCCGCAACTGGTATTGCGCCACCTCCATGATGGCATGGGAGACCAGATGGGCACGCCCGATGGCGATACCCTGGGAAACGGCCAGGCCGAAGATGGAAAACGTCATGGGTTCCCTTACTCCCCTTCACCGAAGCGGTCGGCAATGAGTTGCAGCAATGCAGCCAAGGCCTCGTCGGCACGCTCGCCTTCGCAGTCGATGGTGACGGTGGAACCTTTACCCGCCGCCAGCATCATCACCCCCATGATGCTTTTTGCGTTGATACGGCGACCATTGCGTTCCATCCAGACCTCGCAGGGATAACTCCCCGCCAATTGGGTCAACTTGGCTGAAGCACGGGCATGAAGACCCAGCTTATTGATAATGGCGGCGTCTGCTTTCGGCAATTTCCCCTCCCGGAATACATTCCAAGCTCAAGGCTAAACCGGGATTTTGCCCGATGCGGCGCGGATATGCATGGACACAGCACTGTAATGTGAGATTATTGGCCCTTGTTGCAACGCATCAGATAGATCAGTTTCCCCGGAGATAGCAATGCCCCTGAGTTCCCCGGCCCCAAGAGAGCCCCTCCACAGCCGTCGCATCACTTGCGAAGGATTCCGCCGGAAGGATGGCCTTGTCGAGATCGAGGGCCACATCATCGACGTACGACCATTTCCCTACCACCATCACTGGGATCATGGCGTCGTGGACGGCACCCCCATCCACGAAATGTGGCTGCGCCTGGTTCTGGACGACAGCAAGAAAATCGTGGATGTGGAAGTCGCCTTGGACAACACCCCGTTTCCCCGGTGCAAAGAAGTTGATGCCCATTACAAGCGCCTGGTCGGCCTGACCATCGGTGCCGGCTTTTCCAAACGCATGTTTGATCTGGTGGGGGCCGACCAAGGCTGCACCCATGTCACGGGATTGCTTCAGTCCATGGCCACCACGTTGCTGCAGGCGCTGGCTTCCGAGGCGCAGCGGCTGCAACCGACCCCGCCCGGTGTTTCGGAAGAGGCGCTGATGGCCGTCAGGGCGGAAAAAATCGGCGCGGTCTTCCGCACCCCATCGGTGGACCCGGCCTACCCGCTGCTAAACAGCTGTTACTCCCATGCAGCGGTCAGTCCCGTGGTCAAACGACTTTCTCCCCAGCACTACGCGGGCGAGGAAGGCGGGACGAAAATGAAGAAGCCCGCCTGACGACGGGCCTCCATGGGGCCAATGCTCGGGTAAGGCTTTACCCGAGGGCGGCCTTCAATTCCGGCACCACCTTGAACAAATCCCCCACGATGCCGTAATCGGCCACGGAGAAGATCGGCGCTTCCTCATCCTTGTTGATGGCGACGATCACCTTGGAATCCTTCATCCCCGCCAAGTGTTGGATCGCCCCGGAAATCCCCACCGCGATGTACAGCTCGGGGGCGACGATCTTGCCGGTCTGGCCCACTTGGTAATCGTTGGGGACGAAGCCCGCATCCACCGCGGCGCGGGAGGCCCCCACCGCAGCCCCCAGGGTGTCCGCCAGGGCTTCCAGCAGGGCAAAATTCTCGCCGCTGCCCATGCCGCGACCGCCTGAGACGATGATCTTGGCCGAGGTCAACTCGGGCCGCTCGGACTTGGCCACTTCCTGGCCGACGAAACGGGCATTGGTTGCCACCAAGGGAGCGTCGATGCTTTCTATGCTGGCGCTGCCTGTCGCGGCGGCCGCTTCAAAGGCCGTGGTGCGCACGGTGATGACCTTGATGGCATCCTTGCTCTGCACGGTGGCCAACGCATTGCCTGCGTAGATCGGCCGGACGAAGGTGTCGGCATCCGCTACCGCGACAATGTCGGAGATTTGCGCCACATCCAGGAGGGCGGCCACCCGGGGCAGCAGGTTCTTGCCGGTGGTGGTGGCTGCGGCCAGCACATGGCTGTAATCCTTGGCTAGGTTGACCAGCAAAGGGGTCAGGGTTTCCGCCAAGGGATGTTCCAGGGTCGGGCTATCGGCCAGCAGCACCTTGGCGACACCTTGCAGCTTGGCGGCGTCTTCGGCGGCGGGGCGAGCCTGGTGACCGGCAACCAGGACATGGATCTCGGCGCCGATGCTGTTGGCAATGGCGGCGGCAGCGCCAACGGCCTTGGCAGTGGCGCTATTGAGTTCGCTGTTGTGATGTTCGGCAACAACCAGGATAGCCATCAGATAACCCTCGCTTCGTTCTTGAGTTTGTCCACCAGGGTGGCAACGGAATCCACTTTGATGCCGCCTTTGCGTTTGGCCGGTTCGGCAACCTTGAGGGTGGCGAGACGGGGGCTTGCGTCCACGCCCAGGGCATCAACGGTGAGGGTTTCCAGGGGCTTTTTCTTGGCCTTCATGATGTTGGGCAGGGTGGCGTAGCGGGGCTCATTCAGGCGCAGGTCGGTGGTGACGACGGCGGGCATGCTCAGGGCGACGGTTTCGAGACCGCCGTCCACTTCCCGCACGACACTGATTTCATTGCCCGTAATCTCGACCTTGGAGGCGAAGGTGCCCTGGGGCCAGCCGGTTAGGGCGGCAAGCATCTGGCCGGTTTGGTTGCAGTCGTCGTCGATGGCTTGTTTGCCGAGGATCACCAGTTGCGGTTGCTCCTTGTCGCAGATCGCCTTGAGCAACTTGGCCACGGCCAGGGGTTGCAGTTCGACATCGGTCTGGACATGGATGGCGCGGTCGGCCCCCACGGCCAGGGCGGTGCGCAGGGTTTCCTGGCATTGGGCGACGCCCAAGGAGACGGCTACCACTTCCGTGGCGAGGCCCTTTTCCTTGAGCCGTACAGCTTCTTCCACGGCGATTTCGTCGAAGGGATTCATGGAGAACTTCACCCCATCCGTTTCCACCGCGCTGCCGTCCGCCTTAACGCGGACCTTCACGTTGTAATCCACCACGCGCTTTACTGCGACTAGTATTTTCATCTGCTCTCTCGGATTCGGAATCAAAGCCAAATTGATTTTATATCAAACTATTTGAAACGAAAATATCGGATATTTCCGAATCTCAGCGAAACGACCGCAAACCCAGCCAGAGCAGGGCCAGCAATGCCGCGATGGCGAAGCCCCAAGCCAAGCGGCAGGCCCACCGCGCCTTGGCATGCTCCACCGCCGCATCGGCATCCACCATACGACGTAGCTTTTTCAAGGCCGCGATACCCACCCGGCGGCGAACGGATTTTTCGACGTAGTCGTCCACGTCGTCGCTCACCGTATCACCTCTACCTTGAGGTCGGGTGGATCGAAAGTCAGTCGCCCTTTGAGGGCGGCGGTGACCTGGATACGGTTGTCGGAAGCCACACGCAAGACCTGGCTGACTCCCAGTTTGGCCGCCAGCCGGGGCCAGTCTTCACCGGCGATGAACAAGGGTTTACTCGCCGCATCGGACCACATGCCGGCCTTGGGGCCCGGGGCGATCAGCACCGATACCGACTCGCTGGCGGTGGAAGGCACGCCGGTACGCGGGTCGATCAGATGACTATAGCGACGGCCGTCGAGCTCGAAGTAGCGCTGGTAGTCCCCCGAGGTGCCGATGGCCTCCCCGTCGCGCAGGTCCAGGGAGGCCAGGGGGCTGGTATTGCGCGGGTGTTGCAGTCCCACTTTCCACGGCGTGCCGCCCTTGCTGCCCAGGGCCATGATGTTGCCGCCGATATTGATCAGGGCGTTGTTGACGCCTTGCCGATGCAGCAGATCCGCCGCCCTATCCAGCGCCACGCCTTTCAAATAGCCGCCAAAATCCAGGGCCACGGCACGATTGCGGCTGCCGATCCGCAACCCGTCAATCTTCAGATCGGCCACGGACGGGTGCGCCGCCTGCAAGGCCTTGAGCTTGGCCGGATCGGGCAGCTGCGGCTTGAAGGTATCGTCGTGGAAACCCCACAATTGCACGAGCTGGCCGATCCCTGGATCGAAAAGGTATTCGCCCTTCTCGGCGAAATCCCTCGCCTCGGTAACGAAGGCGCCCAATTCGGGGGATACCTCATGATCTCGACCGGCGGCGATAGCCTCGTTAAGGGCGGTGAGTTCTGAGGGTTGCCAAGCATGATAGGCCCGGTGCAGCCGGTCGAATTCCCGCAGCACCACATTGGCGGCGGCATCGGCCTTGGCTTCGTCCTCACCCCAGATCAACACCTGCACCCGGGTACCGAAGACATAGGACTCCCGCGTCACCAGCGGCTCCCGGCCGCACCCCACCAAGCAAGCGGCAAGCAGGGCCAGAAGCAACCACCTCCTCATGGGCTCAAGCCTCTACCGGCTGGCTTTGCTCCAACTCCAGGGAGGCCGCCAGTAGCGCCAATCGTGCCACCACGCCGTAGGCATAGAAGCGGTTGGGCGGCGCATCCGGGTCGAGACAGTCGTCGGGCAAGGAACAACAGGTCTCAAAATCCAGGGGCTTGAAGTGCATACCCGGTGCATTGAGGTTCTCGTCTATGCCCCGCGCCGTATTCACCCGGTAGAAACCGCCCACCACGTAGCGGTCGATCATGTACACCACCGGCTCGGCGGTACCTTCGTCCACCGTCTCACAGGTAGGCACGCCCTCTTGGATCAAGACCTGATTCACCTCCAGGCCTTCCTTGATGACCGACATCTTGTTGCGCTGTTTGCGGTTGAGGCCCTTCACTTCACTGGCGTCGCGCACAGTCATGATGCCCATGCCGTAGGTGCCCGCGTCCGCCTTGACGATGACGAAGGGCTGGGCGTCCACGCCGTGCTCCTTGTAGCGTTGGCGGATGCTGGTCAACACCATGTCCACATTGGCGGCCAGGCATTCCTCGCCCGTACGCTCCTGGAAGTCCACGCCCTCGCACACACCGAATTCGGGATTGATCAACCAGGGGTCGATGCCGATGTGATTGGCGAACTCCGTCGCCACTTGTTGATAAGCGGCGAAATGACGCGACTTGCGCCGCGTCGCCCAACCCGCGTGCAACGGGGGAATGACGAACTGCTCGTGAAGCCCCTGCAACATGTCCGGCACGCCGGCGGACAGGTCGTTATTGAGCAGCACCGCGCAGGGATCGAAGCCTTCCAGGCCGAGACGGCGGCCATCGGTGCCGAGTCGCTTCAGCGGTTCCAGCACCAGTTGCTGCCCATCGGGCAGGTCCAGCGTGGTGGGCGCGGTGATGTCGGGCAACAAGGAACCGATGCGCACGTTGAGGCCGGTGCGGCGCAGGATGGCTGCCAGCCGCGCCACATTCATCAGGTAGAACTGGTTGCGGGTATGGTTTTCCGGCACCAGCAGCAGGTTGCGGGCATCGGGACAAATCTTGTCGATGGCCGACATGGCGGCCTGGACGCAAAGCGGCAGGAAAGCGGGATTCAGATTGTTGAAGCCGCCGGGGAACAGGTTGGTATCCACCGGCGCCAGCTTGAAGCCGGCGTTGCGCAGGTCCACCGAGGCATAGAAAGGCGGTGTGTGCTCGTTCCACTGGCTGCGCAGCCAGTGTTCGATGGTCGTGGCGCTGTCGAGGAATTTCTTTTCCAGGCCGAGCAGGGGCCCGGTCAGGGCGGTGGTGAGATGGGGAACCATGAATACTTGCAAAAGCCTTTCGTCAATGGAGCGGCGATGTTACACCAAGGCCCCGGCCCCCTCTCCGTTGCCAACGCCCTGCCTGGACCGGGGTCTGCCCTCGCTCAGGCGACGGTCGCCAACCGAGTGAGAACAGCCCCTAACAGCGGGTAGAATCCGGCCCTTCGCCCATCGCAATATCTCCGGAATCCCTACCGTGCTCGTCGCCTCCAACATCACCATGCAATTCGGGGCCAAGCCCCTGTTCGACAACGTCTCCGTCAAGTTCGGCGAAGGCAACCGCTATGGCCTGATCGGGGCCAATGGCGCCGGCAAGTCCACCTTCATGAAAATCCTGGCCGGCGTGCTGGAACCTTCCGCCGGCAATGTCTCCATCGATCCCGGCGAGCGCATGGCCTTCCTCCGCCAGGACCAGTTCGGCTATGAAGACGTGCGGGTGTTGGACGTGGTGTTGATGGGCCACGCCGAGATGTGGGCCTGCATGAGCGAACGGGACGCGATCTACGCCAACCCCGAAGCAACGGAGGACGACTACATGCACGCCGCCGAGCTGGAAGGCAAGTTCGCCGAGTACGACGGCTACACCGCCGAATCCCGAGCCGGCGAACTGCTGTTGGGGGTGGGCATCCCCACCGAACAGCACAACGGCCCCATGCGCGAAGTGGCCCCCGGCTGGAAGCTGCGGGTGCTGCTGTGTCAGGCCCTCTTTGCCAATCCGGACATCCTGCTGCTGGACGAACCCACCAACAACCTGGACATCGACACCATCCGCTGGCTGGAAAACGTGCTCAACGAGCGCGAGTCCACCATGATCATCATTTCCCACGACCGCCACTTCCTCAACCAAGTCTGCACCCACATGGCCGACCTGGACTACGGCACCATCAAGGTCTACGGCGGCAACTACGACGACTTCATGGAAGCCAGCACCCAGGCGCGGGAACGCCAGCAGGCCTCCAACGCCCGGGCCAAGGAGCGCATCGCCGATTTGCAGGACTTTGTGCGCCGCTTTTCCGCCAACAAGTCCAAAGCCCGCCAGGCCACCAGCCGCCTCAAGCTGATCGACAAGATCAAGCCCGAGGACGTGAAGCCTTCCAGCCGTCAGTACCCCTGGATCCGTTTCGAGTACGACGAGAAGGACAAGCTGCACCGCCTGGCCGTGGAACTGGAGAACGTCAGTTTCGGCTACGACCCCAAACAGCCCGTCATCAAGGGTTTCTCCACGGCCATCGAAGCCGGCGACCGGGTGGCCATCATCGGCGAAAACGGTGTCGGCAAGACCACCCTGCTACGCCTCCTGGCCGGTGAAGCCTTGGGCGGCCTCGCGCCCAACTTCGGCACCATCAAGTGGGCGGAAAAAGCCAAGCCCGGCTACTTCGCCCAGGACCACGCCGACGATTTCGCCGGCGGCGAAAGCCTCACCGACTGGATCGTGCAGTGGGTGCGCGAAGGCGGCTACGAAGGCGGCGACGTGGAAACCCTGATCCGCGGCACCCTGGGCCGCCTGCTGTTCTCCGGCGACGAAGTGAAGAAATCGGTGAAGGTGATTTCCGGGGGCGAACAGGGCCGCATGCTGTTCGGCAAGCTCATGCTACTGCGGCGGAACGTGCTGCTCATGGACGAACCCACCAACCACCTGGACATGGAATCCATCGAGTCCCTCAACACCGGCCTCGACAAATTCCCCGGCACCCTGGTCTTCGTCTCCCACGACCGGGAGTTCGTGTCCTCCCTGGCCACCCGCATCATCGAAATCAAGCCGGACCACAGCATCATCGACTACCGCGGCAACTACGAGGAATACCTGGCCAGCCGCGGCATCGAATAAGCGGGGTCGGCCTCCATCAACCTCGACCGGCTAGCCGGTGGCCTGGGCCAATAGCCAATCCCGCAACAGCCGCGCCTCCGGGCGCTGGCTGCCCGGCGCTTCCACCAGGTAATAGGCCCGGTCGGCCACGTGGCGATAGGGGGTCAACAACCCCACCAAACGCCCGCTTTCCAAATGCTGGCGCACCAGCATTTCCCGCCCCAGCGCCACCCCCTGCCCGGCCAACGCCGCGGCGATCACCTGGTCGTAGTGGTTGAAATGCAGCACCGCCTTGGGCTTGGCGCCCTCCAGCCCCAGGGTATTAAGCCAGATATCCCAGCCCATCCAGACATCCTTGGTCGGGTCCTCATAGTTGAGCAGGGTCAGCCGCGAAATATCGTCCCGTGTGGCGGCTTTCTGCGCCAAGTCTCCCGCCACTTCAGGCGCTCCCATGGGGAATATCAGCTCGCCGAACAGTCTGTGGCTGTCGGGCGGGGCCATCTCCGGCGGAGAAAAACGCAAGGCGAGATCGATGCCCTCCCGCGCCATATCCACCACCCGGTTGTTGGCGGACACCCTGACATCCACTTCAGGATGCTCGGCCATGAACCCCGACAGCCGGGGCACCAGCCAAAGGGCCGCAACGCCGATGGTGGTGGACAAGGTCACCGGACGACGCCGGTCCGGACTCATGGATTCGGCCACCGCCTCGAGCTGCCCGAACACGACGCGCAGGGTGCGCAACAGCGTCTCCCCTTCCTCGGTAAGTTGCAGGCGTCGCGGCAGGCGGACGAACAAGGCCACGCCCAGATGGGCCTCCAGGGCCTGTATCTGGCGGCTGATGGCGGATTGGGTCAGGCACAATTCCTCCGCAGCCCGGGTAAAGCTGAGGTGGCGGGCGGCAGCCTCGAATCCCTTCAGGGGCTCCAGGGGCGGTAACTGCCTAGCTTTTCCATCCATGACTCTGGCGCATCCATGCAATGAGAATTGATCGCTTGTTGATGGCAACGACTTGGCGATAATGGGACCTTACACTGCTTCCCTACAGATGCGTCAAAAGCATCGAACAGGTATCTAGGCCCACCGAGAGAGGACCATCCATGAGCGCACAAGCCCAACGATTGAAGGTGTTATGTGCAGGTGTCGTCTGTCTGATTCTGATGCTGGGCGTCGCCCGCTTTTCCTACACGCCCCTGCTGCCCCTGATGCAGAAGCAAGCCGGGCTTGGCGTGGCCGCGGCGGGATGGCTCGCCGCCATCAACTACTGCGGCTATCTGAGCGGCGCCCTGTGGGCCTCCCTGATCAACGATCTGGTGCTCAAGGACCGCCTTTACCGCATCGGCCTGATCGTCTCCGTGACCAGCACGGCGATGATGGGGCTCAGCGACAACATCGTGCTCTGGGCCGTCTCCCGTTTCATCGCCGGCCTGAGCACCGCCGCCGGCATGCTGCTGGGTACCGGACTCATCCTCAACTGGCTGATCCGGCACGACCACCGCAGCGAACTGGGCATCCATTTCTCCGGTTGCGGCCTCGGCATCGCCGGCTGCGCCTTGGCGGTAGCCATCATGACGCCGACTTTCGATTGGCAGGAACAGTGGTACATCTTCACCGCCATCGGCGCCTTGCTGGCGATTCCCGCCTGGCGTTGGCTGCCGCCCCCCGATACCACCCCCATGACCAACAGCGGCCGGTCAATGCACGACAACCCGCCCAGCAAGCGCTTCCTCACCCTGTTCATGGCCAGCTATTTCTGCGCCGGCATCGGCTTCGTGGTGAGCGCCACCTTCATCGTCGCCATCGTGGACCACCTGCCCGCCATGGCCGGCAAGGGCAACTGGGTCTTCCTCGTCCTTGGCCTGGCGGCGTCCCCTTCCTGCATCATCTGGGACTTCATCGCCCGCCGCACCGGCGATGTTAATGCGCTGATCCTGGCCAGTGCCGCACAGATTGTCGGCATCCTGCTGCCGGCCTTGGGCGGCGGACTTGCAGGTGCCATGCTCGGCGCCGTGCTGTTCGGCTGCACCTTTGTCGGCATGGTGAGCCTGGTGCTGACCATGGCCGGCCGCTACTACCCCACCCGCCCGGCCAAGATGATGGGCAAGATGACCGTCTCCTACGGCGTCGCCCAGATCATCGGCCCCGCCATTACCGGCTGGCTGGGCGGGCGAAATGGTAGCTACGACAAGGGCCTCTACTTTGCCGCCGCAGTCATGGTGGTGGGCACCCTGCTGCTATGGAGCCTCAAAGCCGTCGAAAAACGAGACCTCGTCCTCCAACCCCAGTAAAGGAAGTCCATGCCTGGAGCAGCAAAACGTCTTGACCTGAGGGCAGTGTTCCTGATGATCGGCCTCTGTTCCATCTGGGGAATACAGCAGATCGCCATCAAGATCACCGGTGTAGCTATCCCCCCACTCACCCAGTGCGCCTTGCGCTCCATTGGCGCCACCGTGCTGTTGCTTTTCTGGTGCCGACAACGGGGCGACGCATTGTTCAACCGCGACGCATCCCTGCTGCCGGGGGTCGCCATAGCTCTGCTATTTTCCGTGGAGTTCGCCCTCATCTTCGCCGGCTTGAGCTACACCACGGCCTCCCGCGGCATCCTTTTCCTTTATACGGCCCCTTTCTTCGTCGCGGCCTGCGCGCCCCTGTTCCTTGCCGGGGAGCGCCTGCGCAAGCAACAGTGGCTGGGGCTCATCGCCGCCTTTGGCGGCATTGCCTCCCTGTTCGGCGACGACGGCGGCAACCTGCGCTCCGACCATTGGAAAGGCGACCTCATGATGCTCGGCGCGGCGATCCTCTGGGCCGCCACCACCCTGACCATCAAGGGCTCCCAACTACAGCGCATCAGTTCCAACAAAGTACTGTTCTACCAACTGGCCGGCTCGGCCTTGCTGCTACCCCTATTCGCCCTTGCCCTCGGGGAAAGACCATCGCTCAACTGGTCATCCACCGCCGCCCTATGGATGGGCTACCAAACCGTCATGGTGGGTTTCATTAGTTACATCGCCTGGTTCTGGCTCATCAAGCACTATTCCGCCACCCGGCTTTCAGCCTTTTCCTTCCTCACCCCGCTGCTAGGGGTGCTGGCCGGCAATCTGATGCTGAGAGAAGCCCTCACCCACGCCGTGCTCCTGGCCCTGGTGCTGGTGGCCGGCGGCATCGCTGTGGTGAACCTGAGCGCTGGCCCTCCATCACCAGACCCCTAATAAAAAACCCCGGAAAAATTCCGGGGTTTTCAGGACGCGGAGAGTCCAGCGATTTATTCCTTGCCCGGATCCTTCACATCCTTCTGGGAGTCGTCGAACTCCACGTTGGCCAGCTTGCCACCCACCTTTTCCACCTTGCGGATGTAGACGGTCTGCACCACATCCCGGGTGGCGGGATCGATGGAGATCGCACCGCGGGGACTGGTCCACTTGAGCCCCTTGGCGGCTTCGACGAACTTCTCGGCATTGGCATCGCCGCCGGTCTTCTTCAAAACTTCGGCGATCAGATTCATACCGTCATAGCCGGCCACGGACATGAAGTTAGGACGGTCCTTGGGGTACGCCTTGGCATAAGCCTCGGTGTAGGCCTTGTTCTCCGGGGACTTATGCACCATGGAGTAATGGCCGGAAGTGATGATGCCCAAAGACGCGTCGCCCAAGGCTTCGATGGTGTCGTCGTCGGTCAGGTCGCCGGTGGCGATAATCTTGATGCCGGCCTTGGCCAATTCACGCTCCTGATAGCCCTTGAGGAAACCGATGGTCAACTCGCCAGGGGGCAGGAAAAGAAACACAGCTTCGGGCTTAGCGTCCTTGATCTTTTGCAGGAAGGGCGAGAAATCGGGATTCTTCAACGGAACCCGCACCTCGCCGGTAATCTGGCCGCCGCCGGCAGTAAAAGTCTTCTGGAATTGTTTTTCAGAATCGATGCCAGGACCGTAGTCTGCCACCAGGGTGTACACCTTCTTGATGTTGTTCTTCAGGGCCCAACTTGCGATGGGGGCAGTGAGCTGGGGCAGGGTGTGGGAAGTACGGACGATGTAGGGCGACTTGGTGGTGATAACGGAGGTTGCCGCATTCATGATCACCATCGGCTTCTTGGCTTCCGTAGCCACCGGCGCTACGGCTAGAGCTGCGGGAGTGAGGCCAAAGCCGGCCAGAATATCCACATTGTCCTTGACTACCAACTCCTGGGCGTCGCGCTTGGACAACTCGGGCTGGGTGCCCGCGTCATCCTTGATGACCAATTCCACCTTGCGGCCGCCGAATACGTCACCCTTCTGCTTCAGATAGAGATCAACACCGTTCTTGATCTGCTTGCCATAGGCCGCGAAGGGACCGGACAAGGGCAGGATCAGGCCGATCTTCAGGTTTTCCGCGGCAATGGCAGCGGAGCTTGCCATCATGGCAAGGGCAATGGCACTGACTTTGAATTTGTATTTCATTTCGGAATATCTCCTCTTGGTAAATGTGTTTCCGGATCGTTTTACTTTTCGCCGCACATCCATGCAACGGGTGTTTGTCTTACCGGCTTGACCACCTTCTTTAGGCTATCCGCAGACTTGGACCAACCAGTTGCACTTTTTAATCATTAAATTGCACTATTTATATTTAAACAATAGTCCGCATTGATGCCAAGGGCAATCAGCTTGATCCCCGGTAACGGCTAGGCGACAAAATCCGGTTGCTTGGCCGGCGCGGCTTTCTGGAATGCTTCCAGTTTTGCGCAGGCATCGCCGATGGCTTGCAGAGTGGGATAAGGCGACATGTCCAGCTTGAAACGCTTGGCACCGGCCAACTGCGTGACCAGATAGACATCGGCAAGCCCCGGGGAGTTTCCGTAACAATAGACGCCCCTTCGCGGGTCCGAGGCCAACATCTGCTCCATCGCCCCCAGGCCGTCCTTGAGCCAACGGCGGGCCCATTCATCCACCTGCTCCGGGCTACAGCCCAGATCGTTTTGAAGATATTGGAGGATGCGGCGGTTGTTCACCGGATGGATGTCGCAGGCGACGATGCTGCACAGGGCACGCACCCAGGCGCGGTCTTCCGCGTTCTTGGGCAGTAGTGCGGGTTCGGGGTAGGTTTCCTCCAGCCACTCGATAATGGCAGTGGATTGCGTCAGCACGCCCTTGTCGGTAACCAGGGTGGGAACCGCGCCCATAGGGTTAAGGGCGCGGTAATCCGCGGACTTGAGCCCTTCGTCCCCCCGCAGGTTCACCGGTACCAACTCGTAATCGAGGCCCTTCAGATTGAGGGCGATGCGGGTCCGATAGGACGTACCGCTGGCAAAAAAACTGTACAACTTCATCGAATCTCTCCTTGGAGCGATATTGCAATACCCAACAACCCCTTGGGAGATTGTGGATAGGCATTCTTTTGTTATTGCCGGGGCGAGCTTACGCTTCTACCTCATGCTTGCCGGCACCACCTGCCGCCAGAAAAACCTCGGTAGAAATTTACTTGCTCCGCCGCTGTTTCTGTAAGTATACTGACGATCAGTGAGCTGTCAATTGCGATGTAAAGCATTTGCCGCAATAGCGCCAGCGCCACCTTCACTGTCTGCATCGGATTCGTCGTTTCCAACAAACAACAGCAACACTGCACGAGGAGAACACCATGAGCCTTGCCCCCCTGCGCGCCCTTGGAACCATGGAAGAACTGCCCAAGGACTACCTGGACAATCTTTTCGCCACCAACCTGTATCCGCTTTGGCCCAGCCTTCGCGCCGTGCTGCCGCCCCACAAGCCCACCGCCAAGACGCTGCCCACCCTGTGGGAATACCAGGATGTGCGCCCCCTGCTCATGAAAGCCGGCGAACTCACCCCCATGGAAAAGGCCGAACGCCGCGTGCTGGTGTTGTCCAACCCCGGCCACGGCCTGGCCAATATGCAGGCCACCCCGGTCATGTACCTGGGCCTGCAACTCATCATGCCCGGCGAATTGGCCCCCAACCATCGCCACACCCCTAACGCCGTGCGCATCATCGTTGAAGGTGAAGGCGCCTTCACCGGCGTGAACGGCGAACGCTGTCCCATGGAACGGGGCGACCTGATCCTCACGCCCTCCGGCCGTTGGCACGAGCACGGCCACGACGGCAAGTCGCCGGTGACCTGGCTCGACGTGTTGGACCTGCCCCTGATCCTGGGCCTCGAAGCCTCCTATCTTGAAGAAGGCCACGATGTGAAGAGCGCGCCCCTGCCCGCCTCCACCTCCCAGTACTCCGCCGCCGGCCTGGCCCCCGCCCCGTTGTTCGAACGGGTGCAGAACACCCACCCGCTGATCCGCTTCCCCTGGGCACGCACCAAGGCCGGCCTGCAACAACTGGCCGCTGCCGACCCCGGCATCAAGGCAGTGCAGATGGCTTACGTCAATCCCGAGAACGGCGCCGACTGTTTCCCCACCATTTCCTTCAGCGCCATCATGCTGCGCCCGGGCGAAACCCTGAATATTCCCGAGCGTTCTCCCGCCGCCGTGTTCCACATCGTCGAAGGCAGCGGCAGCGTGGAAATCCGCGGCCAGAAGTTCGACTGGAAGGAGGCCGACACCTTCTGCTCCCCCGGCTTCTCCACCATCAGCCTGAAGAACGCCTCCGCCACCGCGCCGGCGTATATGATCGTGGCCGACGAATCCCCGGTGCACAAGAAACTCGGGCTGTACGAAGTACGCAACTGATCCCGCAGGCTCGCGGCCTCCCCGCCGCGAGCCGCTTACCCTTCGCCATCGATATTCATAAGAAAGGAATCTCCCCATGACCCAATACGCATTCGCGCCGGCGGAAACCCCCTCCGTCGCCATCAAGGGCAGCAGCGCCCGCTTCCCCGTACGGCGCATCTTCTGCGTCGGTCGCAACTACGCCGCCCACGCCGCCGAGATGGGCCGCCCGGTGGATAAAGCCACCAGCGAGCCCTTCTACTTCACCAAGAGCCCCGATACCGTACTGCCTTCCGGCAGCAAGATGACCTACCCCCCCGGCACCAAGAATTTCCATTACGAAATGGAACTGGTGGTGGCCATCGGCGCCCCCATCTTCCGCGCCACCGAAGCCGACGCCGAGAAGGTGATCTTCGGTTACGCCTGCGGCCTCGACATGACCCGCCGCGACCTGCAACTGGTGGCCCGCGAACAAGGCCGCCCCTGGGACCTGGGCAAGGACGTGGAGCAATCCGCCGCCATCTCCGAGATCGTGCCCTACGCCGAACTGGGCATGCTGAGCAAGGGCGAGATCGCCCTCAGCGTCAATGGCGACACCAAGCAGAAGTCCGACCTGAGCTATCTGATCTGGAACATTCCCGAGCTGATCGCCCACCTGTCCAAGTTCTACCACCTGCAACCGGGCGACCTGATTTACACCGGCACGCCGGAAGGTGTCGGTCCGGTGGTCGCAGGGGATAAAATCCTCGGACACATCGACAAGGTTGGCAAAATTGAGCTTGAAATCACGAGTGCCGAGTAAAAGCGAAAAAATCCTGCCCGACAACAATCTGTATGCAATGCCGGCCCACCTGATCCGGCGTTGCCATCAGATTGCCCAGGGCTTGTTCCATGAGGAGTGTGCCAAGCACGACCTGACCCCCATCCAATACGGCGTGCTGCTGCTGTTGCAGAAACACGCCGGGGTGGACCAGATCACCCTGGCCGGCTTGGCCGCCCTCAACCGCAGCACCGCCGGCGACGTGCTCAAGCGCCTGGAAGCCGCCGGCCTGATCGAACGCCACGAAAGCCCGGAAGACCGCCGGGTCTGGCTGGTGCATCTGACTCCCGAAGGCGACAAGTTGATCCGCAAGGTGGAAGCCCTCGTGTTGCGGGTGCAGGAGCGCCTGCTGGAGCCCCTGAATCCCCAGGAACGCACCATCTTCCTCGACTGTCTGGCCCGCATCGCCGACGAAAACAACGAGCGCTCCCGCGCGCCCCTGCGCAGCCCTGCCGCCGCCTGAAACGGCAGGAACGGCAAGCCGCTGACGTATCATTGCGGGCTTTTCCGCCGCTGCCGGTGCAAGCCTTCCCGCAATGATCCAACTCCGTCGTCTGTCCTTCTCCCGTGGCGTGGACCGCCTGGTGGAAGGCGCCTCCTTTCAGATACACCCCAGCTGGAAAGTCGGCCTCACCGGCGCCAACGGCTGCGGCAAATCCTCCTTCATGGCCTTGCTGCGGGGCCAGCTCCACGCCGACAGCGGTGATCTGGAAATGCCGCCCCAGTGGGTGATCGCCCACGTCGCCCAGGACACCCCCGCCCTGGCCGAAGCCGCCCAGGACTTCGTCCTCGGCGGCGACGAGGAACTGGCCCGCATCGAAGCCGATCTGCTCAAGGCCGAAGCCGACCATGCCGGCGAACAGATCGCCCTGCTCCATGGCCGCATCCAGGAGATCGGCGGCTACGGCGCCAAAGCCCGCGCTGCCGAGTTGCTCCACGGCCTGGGTTTCAAGGACAGCGATTTCATCCGTCCGGTGGCCGAATTCTCCGGCGGCTGGCGGGTGCGCCTCAATCTGGCCCGGGCCCTGATGTGCCGCTCCGACCTGCTGCTGCTGGACGAACCCACCAACCACCTCGACCTCGACGCCGTGCTCTGGCTGGAGAACTGGCTGAAGAGCTATCAAGGCACCCTGCTCATGATCTCCCACGACCGGGATTTCCTCGACGCCGTGGTGGGGCGCGTCGTGCACATCGAACAACAGCAGATGACCCTCTACCAGGGCAACTACACCGCCTTCGAGCGCACCCGGGCCGAACGCCTGGCCAACCAACAGGCCATGCATGAGAAGCAGCAAAGGGAAGTGGCCCACCTGCAAAAGTATGTGGACCGCTTCCGCGCCCAGGCCACCAAGGCCCGCCAGGCGCAAAGCCGGATCAAGGCACTGGACCGGATGAAGGAAGTGGCTGCCGCGCACGTGGACAGCCCCTTCAGCTTCACCTTCCTGGAACCGGAAGCCTTCTCCGACCCCTTGCTGCAACTGGACCGCGCCGCCATCGGCTACGGCGAAAAGACACTGCTGGGCAGCGTCAGCCTGAGCGTCCGCCCCGGCTTGCGCCTGGGTCTCCTCGGGCGCAACGGCGCCGGCAAATCCACCCTGGTCAAATGCCTCTCCGGCGAGTTGAAACCGCTCACCGGGCACCGTACCGAAGGCCGCCACCTGCGCATCGGCTACTTCGCCCAGCACCAACTAGAACAGCTGCGCCCCGACGAATCGCCCCTGCAACACCTATTGCGGCAGGAACCCCAAACCCGGGAACAGGAGCTGCGCGACTACATCGGCGGCTTCGATTTCCGCGGCGATATGGCCGCCACACCTTGCCGCAATTTTTCCGGCGGCGAAAAAACCCGGCTTGCCCTGGCCCTGCTCATCCGCCAGCGGCCCAACCTGCTGCTGCTGGACGAACCCACCAACCACCTGGACCTGGAAATGCGGGAGGCATTGACCCTGGCCTTACAGGAAACCGAGGCCGCCGTGGTGCTGGTCTCCCACGACCGCCACCTGCTGCGCACCACCTGCGACGACCTTTGGCTGGTGGCTGATGGTCAGGCCAAGCCTTTCGACGGCGACCTGGACGACTACGCCCGTTGGCTGGCCGACCAACGCAACAGCGAACGCAGCGCCGAAAAGGCGGCCAGCCAGCCCATGGACGCGGGCAAGTCCGCTCGCAAGGAAGCCCACGCGGAGTCGCAAGCCCAGAAACAGGCGCGACTGGCCCGACGCCGCCCCCTGCTGAAGGAACTGGAGAAACTGGAAAAGAATCTGTCCGCCTGGCAGACGGAAAAAACCGACACCGACGAAAAGCTCGCCGACCCAGCGCTCTACACCGCCGCCGACAAGACCCCCATGGAAGCGCTGCTCAAGCGCCAAGAGGAATTGACGACCCACATAGACAACGCTGAGGTGCGCTGGTTGGAAATCCAAGAAGCCCTGGAAACCCTGGAAGAACCAGCCTGAGCCTCTTAGCTACAACACGCATCTGCGGCGAAAAATTGCGCACGAACAACAAAAATTATCCCAATTAATATCAATGTGTTGAAAAAAACTATTAAAGTAATATAGTCGAATCCATTCAGCATTCACGGGGATGACAAATCATGGATGGCCGCGTTTTCCGGCGTCGGGACCTCGCAACGCTGGCGCTTGTTTTGACCGCCACTCCCATCGCTCATGGGGCAGCGTACGACACCGCGCCCCCTGCTCAAGCCGCCACCAGGATTCAGGTTGCCGAACCTCGACGCGTCCCCGGACTACCCGATATTGTCAACGACACGCCGGCACCGGCGGCTCGCTCCGCCGAGGCCTCCCCGGTAGCACGGTCCCGCCCTCTCTTGCTCGCCCAGAATGCGCTACCGTCCCAGGACGCAACGCGAACAGCTGAGCGCAGTCTGGGCACCACCCAAGACAAGGTAATGGAACACGCCGCCCCCAATGTCACCCCCGCGGCGGTTCCGGTTCGCCAGGATAAATCCACCTGGTATGTCGGCGGCGCTGTCGGACGCGGTGGCCTGGACACCGGCTACCAACATACCTTGCAGACGCTTTTCAACACCGGAGCAACCCAGGTGTGGGTCACCCCCCGGGCCGAGGACGTCATGTGGAAGGCCTACGCCGGCTACCGAATTTCTCCTCGTTGGTCTGTGGAAGGGGGCTACTGGGATTTCGGCAAAACAGGATATTCCGCCGATATATCATCCCCCGTGACGACGACGGTGGACCGCCAGTTCCGCGGCTATGGCCTTGGCGCGGATGCCGTGTTCTGGCTGCCCGTGACCAAGGCATTCACCGGCTTTACCAAGCTTGGCGGCGTCCAGGTCGCCGCCAAGGCAAGCGCTGCCACGCCCGGGGGCGGACTGTCGCCCTTACCGGAGCAAAGCAGCAGCACATTCAATCTGCATTGGGGACTTGGCGGGGAATACGCCCTCACGCCCAATCTGGCGGTCCGGATGGAATACGAGACCATCAACCGGGCGGGCGACAACAACAAGTTTGGCACCGCCGACATCATCCTCTGGACACTGGGCGGCGCCTACAAATTCTGACACCGCCGCCCGGGACGGCCGGCCTCAGTCGGATAGTTTCAGTTTCAACTGAAAGGACAAGGCACCGTAGAGCCGGTCCCGGTAGGACGGCACCACAGCGACATTGAGGCCGAATCGATCTGCCTCATAACTGAGCACGGGAACGACGGCGGGAAACCAGCCGCCATTCCGCATTTTCGGATAACCATCAAACCCGCCGGCCACCACGCCGACGCGAACGCGGCCAATGGCCAAGGGCTCGTAGTAATAGCCGGCATAGTTGGAATAGCGCCGATCACTGTTGTAGAAGCGGCCTGCCGTCAACGACGATACCGTGGAGAAACGGTACTCCCCGCCAAGTCCGCCATTGGCACCATTGAGATTTTTGTCCCGTTGGAAATGATAGGAATAAAAACCCGCGTTGAGCCAGGTTTCGCTCAAGGGCTTTTCTTCCACCCAGGAAAACAGGGCGCCATCGGCCGCGGCGCTGACTGACGTTGCCAGTGCAAAAAACAACAAGGCAAAGGATTGGCGTAGTGATTTCATTTGGGGAGGCGAAGACTTTTGAGATGACGACATTGTAATGTGGGGGCATCAGAAAACACCTCTCTGACAAAATGCAACTAGGCCCCCATCCATCTTCCCCGACCGGTCCATCACCGGCACTGCCCGTTTAAAATGGCCGCCTCCCTCATTCAAGGAGCAAATCATGACGCGTACACTCGCCGCCGCTCTCACCGGCACTTGTCTGCTCCTGGGCGCCTGCGCCATGAGCCAACCCCTGGTGGGCAGCGCAACCCCTGACAAGACCAGCCCGGTCGCGTCCACCAACAGCCTCCAGGTATCCGATCTGGCCATCCCGCCCAATTCAAAACTGGAGACGGAGAAATCCCTCATCATGGGTGCCAACGACAAATGGCTGGGCCGCATCGTGCTCAAGACCGACCTGCCGCCGGTGCAGGTGTACAACCACTTCTACAACGGCATGGCCGGTTTCGGCTGGAGCCTCATCACCACCGTCCAGGCCCAGACCAGCATCCTCACCTACCAGCGCGGCGACCGGGTGGCATTGATCCAGATCGAACCGTCATCCCTGGGCGGCACGGCGGTATCGATTACGGTGACATCCAAGCAGATGAATGGGCAGGAGGCGGTGAAGGGGAAGTGACGCCCCGTGGGTGTCGCTACCGAAACAGCCAGCCGGAAACAGCCCGCACATAGCGGGGCATGATATAGAACACCACCAGGGCCACGATGGTGGCGGCGATGATGCCGTGGCTGATCCCCCAATATCCCAGGACAGGTACGATCTCGAACAGCGGCTTGAAGAGCGCGGGCACCACCAGCGTCAGCGGCCAGATCACCGAAGTGGTGATAAGCCATTGCTTCCAGGCCGCCGGCTTCTTACTCGCCGGCGACGGCGGGGTAAACCAGAATTTGATGCCCGGCTGGATGTGGAACCGATCTTCAAGCTCGAAGGCGTCGGCGATCTCGGCCAATAGCCGACGGCGGTCCGCCGACTCGGTCCAGCGCTCGGCATCGGCTAGGCTCGCAAAACGGATGATGATCGAGTACTCGTTGCCTCCGCCCGACGGACGGATGATATGCACACCCTGGTGTCCTGGGTATTCGGCAGCCTTGCTGGCAATGACCTGCAGCCAATCCTCATAACGGCCGATGGCGTCGTGGCGCACCCGCTGCTGGATCAGCAGGGTTACGCTTTCAGACATGCCGGTGATGGCCGGGGCCTCGTGCTCGTTGCTCATGGCTCGTTGCTCATACGTGGTCCTTTCCTACAGGGCCGGCATCAGAATGCCCAGCACATGCACCCCCCAAGGTCGTCGTGACGATGCCCGAAATGCCCCAGGGGATGCGCCGTGCAGGGCTGGCTTCGCTGCTGCCCGGCATGCCGCTGCAGCAGCGGAGCACCGTAACCGCCGTACCGGGCGACGGGCGACCACTCCGGCATGACCGGCAGGGCGGGCGGATCGAGGGGCCGGAATTCCTCGGCAGCGTATACGACTTTGCCGCCCACCAGGGTCAAGACCGACGCCAAGGCCTTGATTTCGATTTCCGGGATACTGAAGTAATCGGCCGACAGTACCGCCAAGTCGGCCAATTGGCCGACAGCGAGGCGGCCCTTGCTGGCCGCCTCGCCGGAAAAGCCGGCGCTGCCCACGGTATAGAGCTGCAACGCCTCTTCACGCCGCAGCCGATTGCGCTCCGGATAAAGCGCAAGCCCGCCGCAAGTTCGGCCGCTGACCAGCCAATACAGCGCGGCGAAGGGGTTATAGCTGGCGACGCGGGTGGCATCGGTGCCGGCGCCGACCGGCACGCCGAGTTCGAGCATGCGCCGGATCGGAGGCGTCCGCTCGGCCGCCTCGGCGCCGTAGCGGGCGACGAAATACTCACCCTGGAAGGCCATGCGGTGCTGCACGGCGATGCCTCCACCGAGGCGCTTAACGCGCTCAATGTTGCGGTCGGCGATGGTCTCGGCATGGTCGAAAAACCAACCGAGCGTATCGATCGGTACCTCGCGATGCACCTCCTCCAGCACGTCAAGGAAGCGCGCGATCGACTCATCGTAGGTCGCATGGAGCCGAAAGGGCCACTTGTTCTGGGTGAGGAGGGTGACGACTTCCTTGAGTTCCGCTTCCATCGTTGCCGGGAGGTCGGGCCTCGGTTCGAGGAAGTCCTCGAAATCGGCGGCGGAGAACACCAGCATCTCCCCGGCGCCATTGCAACGGTAATAGTCGCTGCCGGCCCCCGGGGCGGTCATCTTCATCCAACGGGCGAAATCCTGCCGCTCTTCCTTGGGCTTCTGGGTAAACAGGTTGTAGGCGATCCGCACTGTCAACTCGCCGCGCCGATGCAGTTCATCAACCACCTCGTAGTCGTCCGGATAGTTCTGGAATCCGCCTCCGGCATCGATGCAACTGGTGACACCGAGACGATTCAATTCGCGCATGAAGTGGCGTGTCGAATTCATCTGGTGTTCGAGCGGCAGCTTCGGTCCCTTGGCCAAGGTCGAATAAAGGATCATCGCATTGGGTTTGGCCAATAGCAGCCCGGTCGGATGCCCGGCCTTGTCGCGCTCGATCATGCCGCCGGGAGGATCGGGAGAGTCCTTGCCATAGCCCACGGCACGCAACGCCGCCCGGTTGAGCAGCGCCTGGCAATAGAGATGGAGGATGAAGACCGGCGTATCGGGCGCTGCCGCATTCAGTTCCGCCAGGGTCGGCAGGCGCCGTTCAGCGAACTGGAATTCGCTCCAGCCACCGACGACGCGCACCCATTGCCCAGGCGGCGTGCGCTGCGCCTGCTCCTTGAGCATCTGTAGCGCCAGGGAGAGCGAAGGCACGCCGTCCCAGCGCAGCTCCAGGTTGTAATTGAGGCCGCCGCGGATCAGATGCAGGTGCGAGTCGTTCAATCCCGGAATCGCCGTACGCCGGCGCAGGTCCACGACCTGGGTTTGCGGGCCGCGGTGCGCCATGATTTCGGCATCGGTGCCGACGGCCGCAACCCGCCCGGCGCTCACGGCTAGTGCAGCGGCAAAGGGCAGGGCAGGATTGTTGGTAGCGATCCTGCCGTTATGCAGGATCAGGTCGGGCGGGTCCTCTACGTGCTCGCGGGCAACCATGGCGTCTCCTGGACAGGGAAATCCGCGCGCTCCGGCGCGCGGTGGATCGTGGTGGATTTAACCGAGATCGAAAAGGAGCAGCTCCGAATCCGCATCCGCCAGGATGGACAACTCCGTCTCGCCTTCGATCTTGGCGCCATCCCCGCCTGCTAGGGCGATGCCGTTGATACGCACTTCACCGCGGATGAGATGCAGGTAGGCCTGGCGGCCTGGGGCAATAGGCTGGGATACGCCCTCCCCCGGCCCGAGCAGACTCGCGTAAAGGTCGGCGTCCTGATGGACGGTAACGCTGCCTTCGCGTCCGTCCTGGGAGGCCACCAGACGCAGGCGACCGCGCTTTTCCTCCGCTGCGAAAGCCTTCTGCTCGTAGCCCGGCGCCTGGCCTGACGCCGCGGGCTCGATCCAGATTTGCAGGAAATGTACCGGCGCGTTTGGCGAAGGATTGAATTCGCTGTGCAGCACGCCGGTGCCGGCGCTCATGCGCTGCACATCGCCGGGACGGATGACCGCGCCGTTGCCCATGTTGTCCTTGTGCTGTAGCTCACCGGCCAGGACATAGCTGATGATTTCCATGTCGCGGTGGCCGTGGGTGCCGAAGCCCAGGCCGGGCTGGACCTTGTCCTCGTTGATGACGCGCAACGATCCCCAGCCCATTTCCCGGGGATCGTAGTAGTCGGCGAAGGAAAAAGTGTGGCGGCTATCGAGCCAGCCGTGATCGGCATGGCCTCGGTCCGAACTCTTGCGAATGGTAATCATGGTTACCTCTGCGGAATGTTGGGCGGTCAGGAAAAGGGAGCGGCTTTTGGACTCAATGGCCTTCGGCGCCGCCGAACATGGCCTTGGCGTAGACTAGACCAAGGCCATAGCCGCCGCCATGAGCGATCGAGGTCGCGACGGTTTCATTGTAGGTGTCGCTCCGGGCCCAATCGCGCTGCAACTCGAGCAAGTACTGTAGCGCGGTCATCGGCCGGGCACCGGATTGGATCATTCTTTCCATCGCCCGTTGATGCGCCTCATCAGACACGTCGCCGCAGGCGTCGGCGATCACATACACCTCGAATCCCTGGTCAAGCGCGGACAGCGCCGGGCCGACGATACAGACGGAGGTCCACAGGCCGGCAAGGGCGACCTTGGCCTTGCCGAGGCGATTGGCGCGCTCGCTGATGCGAGGGTCCTCCCAGGTATTCATGGTCGTCCGGTCAATGACTTCGGCATCCAGAAAGACCGACTTGATCTCATCGAACATCGGCCCGGAAAAGGTTTTTTCCGCCACCGTCGTCAGGATGGTGGGCACCTTGAATTCCCGTGCAGCCTTGGCGACCAAGGCGGCGTTGTTACGCAGGGTCACGGCGTCGATAGACTTGGTGGCGAAGGCCATTTGCGACTGGTGGTCGATCATGATCAGCATGTGGTTGTCGGGGGCTAGCAACGTTTTTCCGGGGATGGGGATGGCATGGGGCATGGTCTTTCTCCTTGGGCTGTGGGACACTCGTCATTGACTACGCGCCGCAGTCTATGTGAGCCGATTTCTTAAAAAAAGTAGGTTCTCGGCGGTAACTATTCGGACCCAGACCATGCCCCTTCGCCCCAAGCCCGCCGTTCAACCCCCGATACCCGCAGACTGTCCGTTGGAGGATGTCCTCACCCTGCTCTCGGGGGCGTGGACGGCACAGATTTTGTGGTTCCTGCGGGCCGGTCCACGACGCTTCGGCGACTTGCGCCGCGACCTGGCACGCGTCTCCACCAAGGTGCTAACCAACCGCCTGCGCATTATGGAAAGCCACGGCCTGCTCCTACGGGAGGTGCTGCCCGGCAAACCGCCGCAGGTGGAGTACTCATTGACGGCATTGAGCCGGGAACTCGAACCCATCCTCGACTGCATGGAACAGATCGCCCGGCGGCTGAAGCAACAGGAAACGGAAGGCTGACCTCGCTGCCGCCGCGGCCGTGCAGCAGCGGCCCACAACGACCTTACGGGCCGCTTCAGGCGATACTGCGCATGAACTTGGGATCGCCCCACGGAGGTTAGGTACGGGACCCGCCCCCCTGCCCTGTCCTTAACCCACCCGGTATTTCCGCCAGCTCCCCAGATGGGTGATGTCCTCGGCTCCCTCCACCGCCGCCCCTTCGCAGACAAAGCCCTGCACCGAGTTCCCATCCTCCAGCTTCACCGTACCGATGCCCAAAGGCGCAGGAATGCCGGCGACAAAGCTGCCGAATTCCTTTGCTGGCAGTTCCCAGATTTCCATTTCAATCGCGCCGCCGCCTGAGCCGACGCGCACCATGCCGGGCCGATGGGGTGGGCCGCCGGGCAAGGCGTAGAACTTGTACTCGGGGGCGGACTTCACCGTTTTAACCAACCTGCCGTTGCGATTAGTGAGCTGCCAGTTGAGGGGTAGGCCCGAGAGATGGGCGCCGCAGACGGCGACCTTCACCTGGCCGCTGGGCAGCTTGCCCGCACTGGCGCTTGTCGGCTGCGGATGGCCGGTGGCGCCCAGGTTTGCCTGCAATGTCTTTTGCATTCTGCCCGCGAGGCGCAGCAGCGGCCCATCCTGGTGGGCAGGGGCGAAGGCGGTGATGCCGAAGGGCAGGCCATCCGGTTGGAACCCGGCGGGCATGGCCGTGGCGGCGTAGTCCAGCAGGTTCATGAAGTTGGTGTAGTAGCCCAGGTTGGAATTCAACTGGATGGGGTTGGCCTCCATTTCGGCCACGGTGTAGATGGTGCCGGCGGAGGGGGTGACGATGCAATCCACCGTCTGCCATATCCCGTCGCATTGGCCCTTGGCCGCCTTGAGCTTGTAGCCGTAGGCGTAGGCATCGGCGGCGGACCATTTTTTTGCGCCGCCGATGATGGTCTGGATCACCGGCAGGGGCGCTGCGGGCTGGGCATCGAAAAATTCGCGGATGGCGGCGTAGCGTTCCGCCACCCAGGGGCCTTCGTACAGGAGCTTGGCGGTGTCGAGGAAGGGTTGCAGGTCGACCTCGACACACTCGCCGCCGAGGGACTGGAGCCTTGTCACCGCTTCATCGAAAAGACGCTCAGCCTCGGAGTTGCCGAAGAACTGCAATTGCTCCCGCCGGGGAATGCCCACCTTGAAAGCGGACGCGCTGCCGAAGTCGAAACCGTGGCCTTCCGCTTTGCGGGCGAAGGCGTCGGTGGCGTCGTAGGCGGCGGCCACGGTCATCACGGTTTCCGCATCGTCGGCGGTGAGGGCGAAGACGGAAATGGTGTCCAGGCTGCGGCAGGCGGGCACCAGGCCGGAGGAAGAAATCCAGCCCAGGCTGGGCTTGTGGCCGACGAGGTTGTTGAAGGCGGCAGGGACCCGGCCCGAGCCTGCGGTGTCGGTACCCAGGGAAAAGCTGACATAACCCTTGGCCACGGCCACGGCGGAACCGGAGCTGGAGCCGCCGGAAATGTAGTCGGGATTGAAACTGTTGCGGCAGGCGCCCCAAGGGGAACGCGTGCCGTTGAGGCCGGTGGCGAACTGGTCGAGATTGGTCTTGCCGATGGGGATGGCCCCGGCATCGATCAACTTCTGCACGACAAAGGCATGTTGTGTCGGGGTGTAGGCGTATTCCCGGCAGCCGGCGGTGGTGGGCACGCCGGCCAGGTCGATGTTGTCCTTGATGGCGAAGGGAATGCCGTAGAGGGGCAGGTTGGCCGGGGCTTTATCCATCAAAGCCTGGGCGTAGTCACGGATAGCGTCGTCGCTCAGACGCTGTATCCAGACGGTATTGGGATCGTCAGCCGTACGGGCGATGATTTCCTCCGCCAGTTGCAGCGGGGTGAGGGAACCGGCGAGGTAGGCGGCGCGGAGGGTGGTGAGGTCGAGGCTGAGTGCCATGGTGGGGCTCCGAATTTTGGTTCTTGGCTTGGGCCGTGGATGAAGTTCGGGGTAAGGTTTGACGTGGGGTTAACCCCCCCGGCCCCCCCTTGTCAGGGGGGAGTGGGTAGGGTGATGCTGCTGGCAGTTGCGCCCCTCCCCTGATAAGGGGAGGTCGGGAGGGGTTGCGGTTGTTGGCGTTAGCCATGGCGAAGGTCACTCCGCCACAATCACCAGCAAGTCCTGACCAGCGGCAACTCCGGCCCCTTCCTTACAGAACAGATGGGTCAGCTTGCCGCTGCAAGGGGCGACCAGGGGAATTTCCATCTTCATGGATTCGACGATGACCAGGGTCTGGCCCTCCTTCACGCGGTCGCCCACCTGGGCTTCGATCTTCCACAGGCTGCCGGCCACATGGGTGGCGACGGCGCGGCCATTGGGCGGCAGGTCCAGCTCGCTGTCGGGGCCGGCTTCGGCCACGGAGTCGTCGCTGGCGACCACATCCTGTCCGGCGGCCTTCCAGCGCTCCCGTTCGGCTTCAAACGACGCCTGTTGGGTCTGCTTGAAGGCGGCGATGGAGGCGGCATTCTTGTCAAGGAAGCGGCGATAGTCCTTGAGCTTGAAGCGGGTCGGCTCGATCTTGAGTTGGAACTTGCCGGCGACAAAATCTTCCCGCAGCTTGAGCAGCTCCTCCTGACTCACCGGA
>RXJP01000124.1:0-5337 GCA_003963315.1 Rhodocyclaceae bacterium
CTGGCCAGTTGGATCAACCAGACCGACTACAAGATCACGCCAGCAGATCAGCCGACGCCTGCTGGGTCTGCAAGCGCCGGCCATGGCGATAGCGCGCCATCAGCCGCTGGTCGGTGACGATACGGCCCAGGGTCTGGCCCACCACCATCACCACCCCCAGCAAGGGCAACACCAGCATCAAACCCGGCACGCCGGCCACTGCGCCGCCGACGAAGATCATCAGCACGGTCAGCAGCGGATGCATATGCAGGCTGCGGCCTATGGTCATGGGCATATAGACGAAATCGTCCAGCATGCGTGCCGCCAGGAACAGGCCCACAGCGGCGTAGGCCATGTCCGGGTTGGTCGGGAAATCCGTGGCCGCCACCAGCACCACCAGCAGGCCGCCCAGCAGGGAACCGACAAAGGGCAGCCAGGCCAGCACGGCACAGATCAGGCCCAGCCAGAGCGGTGCCGGGAAGCCTATCCACCATAAGCCCAGGGCCAGGGTCACGGTGTCCAGCAAGGTGAGTCGCAGCAGCCCTTGGAAATAGGCGCGCGTGGTGCGATCCATTTCATGCAGCAGACACAGGCTGCGCTCGAAAAAGGCGTTGGGCACTGCACTGGCTAGCATGCGCTGGAAACGGCCGCCGTCCCGCAGGAAGAAGAAGGCCAAAAAGGGCGCCAGCAACAAGGTCGGCGCCCAACTCAGGATGGCCGCCACGGCCGGCTCCACATAGTGTTCGACACCACCGCTCAAGACATCCACGCGCTGCGCCACCTTGTCCGCCAGATGGGCGTTGGCGAAGATGGCCGAACTGCCCTCCAGGCTATGCAGGCTGCGCTCCAACAAGCCCATGCCACCATGGACATAACGCGTCGCCAGGGACTGTCCATCCAGTAGATGCCCGGCCGCCCAGGGCAGCACCAAAGCCAGGAACGCCCCCAAGACCAACAGGAAGGCCACCATCACCAGGGTTGCCGCCTGGCTGCGCTCCAGGCCCCGGTGCATCAGCCACTGCATGGGGGCAAAGAGGAAATAGTAGAGCAGCAAAGCCAGCAACAGGGGCACCGTCAGCCACAAGACCTTTTGCAGGATGAAGAGCAGCAGACAGGTGGCCGTAATGATGCCGGCCCAAACGAAGGGCCCGTCCTGCCGATGGCGGGCGCCGCGCCAGGCGCTCACAGCCGCACCCCCACCGGCGTGCCTGCCGCCGCTCCACGCACCAGACGCCCCAGATGGCGGGCCAGTTGCAGGGCGATCTTGGAAGCAGCCCGGGCGTCGGTTTCCAGCAGGTTCAGGAGATCGGCACGGAACATCACGCTGATGCGGCAGGGCGTATCCGCCAAGGCCTGCAAGGCCCGAGGCGCGTTATCCAGCAAGGCCAGTTCGCCGAAGAATTGGCCGGCGCCCAGTTCCGCAATCCGCCCGCTTTCCGGCTCCCCCTGGCGGCAGATCTTCACCTGGCCCTCCTGGATAATGTAGATGGCCTGACCCTCCTCCCCCGCATCGAAGATCACCTCCCCGGCCAGGAATTCCCGCTCGTGGAGAAGACCTTCCACCAAGCGTAACTCGCGGGCGTCCAGCGTGGCGAAGAGGGACAGGGCCTGAAGGCGCGACAGGCGTTTGGGCAGGGGCTTGTGGCGGAAGAGGCGCATGGCGTTGGGATGGAAAGGGAATGAAGCGATTCTACTGTGGGTGCAGCGGCCAATGGCCCAAGGCTTGGTAGTCGCCGCCACCACGGGATGCCACCAGGGCGAAATCGGCCACCGGCCAGGAAATCGGCGCTATGGAGAAGGGTTGCTTCGGCGGGTTGGCGTTACGCACCAGGGTTATGTGGGGGGTGAAGGAAGGCGGTTGCAGGGAAAAACCCGCCTCGGTCAGCCGGCTGCGCAGCGACTCGGCCAAGGTCGATAGTTCGGCAGCGGGAGATGCACAGCCAGCCCAGAGGATGTGGTTATGGGGCCAGTAATCCAGGCGATCCAGGGATAGGGTGAAAGACGCGGCGGAAACTGCGGCGGCGATGGTTTCCAATGCCTCCAGCCGGCTTTGCGCCACCGTGCCGAGGAAGGCAAGCGTCAGATGCAGCCCCTCCTTGCGCATCACGCGCCCGCCGCCATCGGCTCGGGCCTTTCCTGCCAGTTGATGCAAGGCTTCGGCCACCTCCCGGGGCGGCCAAAGGGCGAAAAACAATCGCGGGCTGTCAGTCACCACCGCCGTCTTCGGGCACCAGCAGCGCCACCGCCTGGGCGGCAATGCCCTCGCCACGGCCGGTGAAACCCAGTTGCTCGGTGGTCTTGCCCTTGATATTCACCTGGCCCTCGGTGATGCCCAGGTCGGCGGCAATATTGGCGGCCATGGCGGCGGCATGGGGCAATATCTTCGGCGCCTGGCAGATCACCGTGCAGTCCACATTGCCCACCTGCCAGCCTGCCCCCCGTACCTGCTCCATGGCGCCTCGCAGCAGCTTGCGGCTGTCGGCGCCCTTCCAGCGCGGGTCGGTATCGGGGAAATGGCGGCCGATATCCCCCAGCCCCGCCGCGCCGAGGATGGCGTCGGTGATGGCGTGGAGCAGCACGTCCGCATCAGAGTGGCCCAGCAGGCCCTTGGCGAAGGGGATGGTCACGCCGCCGATGATGCAGGGCCGCCCGTCCACCAGGGCATGGACGTCGAAGCCCTGGCCGATTCTGAAATTAGCGAAGTTGAGGGTCATGGCTTGTCCCGGTTTTCCAGTATCCAGGCCGCCAGTTGCAGATCCAGCGGATAGGTGATCTTGAGATTGGTGGCATCCCCCGCCACCAGCCGCGGCCGTAGGCCGAGAAACTCGATGGCGCTGGCTTCGTCGGTGACGCTGGGACACCACTCCAGGGCCTGGAGCAATTGGCCGTGGCGGAACATCTGCGGCGTCTGGGCCTGCCACAGGGCATCCCGGGGCACAGTGGTCTCGATGCGGGGTTCGGCGTCCTCGCCGATGGCGCGCTTGAGGGTGTCTGCCACGGGGATGGCGAGAATGCCCCCCACCGGATCGCTGTCCACCTGGGCGATCAGTTTCTGCGTCTGGGCCACGGTCAGGCAGGCCCGGGCGGCATCATGCACCAACACCCAGTCTTCGCTATCGACCCTCCCCTGGATCGCCCGCAGGCCGTTGGTCACGCTGGCGGCGCGGCTATCGCCGCCGCAACGCAGGGGTATCAGGCGCTCTCCGAAGATGGACCAATCATGGCTGTCCCACACCTCGTCATCGGGGGCCAGCACCACGAACACCGCCGCCAACTCGGGCACGGCGCACAGGGCGGCCAAGGTATGGCGCAGCACCGGCTGGCCGAGCAGGGGCAGATACTGTTTGGGCTGTGCGCCGCCCATGCGCGCCCCGCTGCCTGCGGCGGGGACCAATGCGTAGTAGCTCATGGTTTGCAATTGTACGGACTACAATCAATTCAAGTCACCGTCGCGGAAATCGAATGCCATGCCAGACAACCTGCAAGCCTTCGTCACCAGCCTTGCCATCGGCCTGCTGATCGGCCTCGAGCGGGAACGCAAGCCGGACGCCAAGGCGGGACTGCGCACCTTCGGCCTGGTGGCCCTGCTCGGCTGCCTGTCCGCCCTGATCGCCCGGGAAACCGCCAGCGGTTGGATACTCGCCGCCGGGCTGTTCACCGTGGGCGCCATGATGATGGCCGCCATCGTCATGGATCCCGCGGACGACGGCGACCCCGGCACCACCTCGGTGATCGCCTTGATGCTGGCCTATGGGCTGGGCGCAGCAGTCTGGTTCGGTTACGGCAACCTGGCGGTGATGCTGGCCATCGCCACCACCGCCCTGCTCTACTTCAAGACCCAACTCCACGGCTTTACCCAATCTTTGTCCCACAAGGACCTGATCTCCATCCTCCAGTTCGGGGTGCTGTCCTTCATCGTCCTGCCTATCCTCCCCGATCAGGATTACGGCCCCTACCATGCCCTCAATCCCCACCAAATCTGGCGCATGGTGGTCCTCATCTCCGGTGTGTCCCTGGCCGGCTATGCCGCCCTGCGCGTGGTGGAGGCCCGCCACGGCGCGGCCCTGATCGGTTTCTTCGGCGGCCTCGTTTCCAGCACCGCCACCACCCTGGTCTTCGCCCGCCATGCCCGCAAGGACGAAAGCTTGACCCGCACCGCCACCCTGGTCATCCTCCTCGCCAACCTGATGGTGCTGCTGCGGCTGGCCTTGGTATCCGCCGTCATCGCCCCGCGACTGATCCCCCACATCGCCCCCGTCCTCGGCGGCGGGCTGGCCCTGGGCCTGGGGGTTTCCCTCTGGGGCTGGCGACAACTGGGCACCCAGCAACACCTGCCCATGCCCGAGGTGACCAACCCGACGGAACTGCGCACAGCCCTCAGCTTCGGCCTGCTCTACGCCGTGGTGCTGTTCCTCTCCGCCTGGTTGCAGGACCTGGCCGGCAGCAAGGGCCTCTACCTGATTTCCCTCGCCTCCGGACTCACCGACGTGGATGCCATCACCCTGTCTACCCTGCACCTGTTCAACATCAGCACCTTGGTGGAAGGGCCGGCGGTCACCGCCATCATCCTGGCGGTGCTGTCCAACCTGGTGTTCAAGACCGGGGTGGTGCTGTCGGTAGGCGGCGGCCGGCTGGGGCGCAGCGTGCTGCCGGGCTTCGCCGCCATCGCCCTGGGCCTCGTCGCCGTCCTTGCCCTGGCTTGAAAGGAGGCCGCCATGCCTGCCCTCGCCGTTCGTCCCGCCGCCGTCGCCGACATGTTCTACACCGGCGATCCCGCTCGCTTGCACCAGGAAATGGAACAACGCATCAACCACGCGGGAAGCCAAAACCTGGGGCCACCCAAGGCGCTGATCGTGCCCCATGCCGGCCACATCTACTCCGGCGACATCGCCGCCCGTGCCTATGCCTTGCTCAAGCCTTTGCGCAAAACCATCCGCCGCGTGGTCATGCTCGGCCCCTGCCATAGGGTGCCGGTGAGCGGCCTGGCCATCCCGTCGGCATCGGCCTTCCGTACGCCCCTGGGTGACATAACGCTGGATGCCGCGGCCCTGAAGGCCGCCCTCACGCTGCCCGAAGTCAGCATCAACGATGCCGCCCATCGGGACGAACACTGCCTGGAGGTGCAACTGCCTTTCCTCCAAGAAGTGTTGGAGGATTTCTCCCTGGCGCCTTTTGTCGTCGGCCAAGCCAGTGCTAACACCGTGGCAGCGGTACTGGAAAAACTCTGGGGCGGCGAGGAAACGCTGATCGTCATCAGTTCCGACCTTTCCCACTACCATCCTTATGCCGATGCCCGTCGGCTAGACCAGGCCACGGCGGACGCCATCGTCCAGCTCGCACCGCTCACCCATCACGACC
>RXJP01000124.1:5387-13187 GCA_003963315.1 Rhodocyclaceae bacterium
GCGCCATTCCGGTGAACGGCCTGATCCTCGCTGCCCGCCGCCACGGCCTGCAACCGCGCTTGTTGGACCTGCGCAATTCCGGTGACACCGCCGGCGACAAATCCCGCGTGGTGGGTTACGGCGCCTTTGCGTTTTTCGCCAACAAAAACACCCATACAGATGACGCATTGGGCCACGCCTTGCTGGTGAACGCCCGCAATGCCATCGCGATCCGACTGGGGCGTCCCACCATCGCAGCCCCCGACCACCCCGGCCTGGCCCAACCCGGCGCCACCTTCGTCACGCTGACGGAAGCCGGCCAATTGCGGGGTTGCATCGGCAGCCTGGAGGCCTACCGTCCCCTGGGTGCCGATGTGCGCGCCAATGCAGAAGCGGCGGCCTTCCGCGATCCCCGCTTTGCGCCGGTCACCGCTGACGAGTTGGACGACCTCCACGTCGAAGTCTCCCTGCTCGCCCCCCCATCGCCCATGAGCTTCGCCGACGAGGCGGACGCTTTGGCCCAATTGCGCCCCGGCGTCGACGGCCTCGTTCTCCAATGGCAGGGCCATCGCAGCACCTTCCTGCCCCAGGTCTGGGAGCAACTCCCCGAGCCGACGGTCTTCCTGCGCCAACTCAAGCTCAAGGCCGGCTTGCCCGCCGACTTCTGGGCGGCCGACGTGCAATTGCAGCGCTATGAGGTGAAGAAATGGAAAGAGAACCGGATGTAATCGAAGGCCCCATTGCCCGCTGGTGGCATGCCCTGCCCGACGGCCGTATCCAGTGCGATGTCTGCCCCAGGGACTGCAAGCTCCACGACCATCAGCGCGGCGCCTGCTTCGTCCGTGCCCGCCAGGGCGACCATCTGGTGCTCACCACCTACGGTCGCAGTTCAGGTTTTTGCATCGACCCGGTGGAGAAGAAACCCCTCAACCATTTCTATCCCGGCTCCAGCATCCTTTCCTTCGGCACCGCCGGCTGCAACCTGGCCTGCAAGTTCTGCCAGAACTGGGATATCTCCAAGTCCCGCGACATGGACCGGCTGATGGACGACGCCACGCCCCAGGCCATCGCCCACGCCGCCCACCGCTATGGCGCCAAGAGCGTGGCCTTCACCTACAACGATCCGGTCATCTTCGCCGAATACGCCATGGACACGGCCGACGCCTGCCACGAGCAAGGCATCAAAACCGTCGCCGTCACCGCCGGCTACATGCACAAGGAGCCGGCCAAGGCCTTCTACGCCAAGATGGATGCCGCGAACGTGGACCTCAAAGCCTTCACCGACGATTTCTACGTCAAGCTCTGCGGCGCCCATCTCCAGCCGGTACTGGACATCCTCGCCTACATCCACCATGAGACGGATTGCTGGCTGGAAATCACCACCCTGCTCATTCCAGGCCAGAACGATTCAGCCGAAGAAGTGAAGTCCCTGTCCCAATGGGTGATGAAGGAACTGGGCCCCGACGTGCCCCTGCATTTCTCCGCCTTCCACCCGGATTACAAGCTGGACGACCTGCCTCCCACCCCGCCGGCCACCCTTGCCCAGGCCCGGCGCATCGCCCTGGATGCGGGCCTGCACTACGTCTACACCGGCAACGTGCACGATACGGAAGGCGACGCCACCCACTGCCCGGGTTGCGGCAAAAAAGTGATCGAACGGGATTGGTATGAAATCCTCCACTACGCATTGGACGGCCATGGCCATTGCACGTCCTGCGGCCACGCCGTGGCAGGGCGCTTCGGCCCTTTCGAAACCCCTTTCGGCGCCAAACGCATCCCCATCCGCCTGCACGGAACTCCCTGATCCTGCCTGACTATGGCGAATCGTTCTTATTAACGAAATGCGCCTGTCGTCTTGCCTCGGCACTGTTGCCGTGCGATTCTTCGCCCATCCCACCCTCAGGAGCCCACCATGAAAGGCGACAAGAAAATCATCGACATCCTCAACGGTCTGTTGGCCGGCGAACTCACCGCCGTGGACCAGTACCTGATCCACGGCGAGATGTACGCCGACTTCGGCTTGCCGCACCTGGCCGACAAGGCCTTGCACGAATCCGACCATGAACGTCAGCATGCCCGGTCCTTGATCCAGCGCATCCTGTTCCTGGAAGGCACGCCCAACCTGGCCAAGCGCGACGCGCTCAAGATCGGCAAAACTGTGCCGGCCATGCTCAAGGCCGACCTGGATGTGGAATACCACGTCGTCGGCGAACTGAAGAAGGCCATCGCCGCCTGCGAAAAAGCCCAGGACTATGTCACCCGCGACATGCTCCAGGTGCAACTGGAAGACACCGAAATGGACCACGCCTACTACCTGGAAAAACAGATCAAGCTGATCGACCTGGTGGGCCTGCAAAACTACCAACAAAGCCAGATGAAGCCCGGCGAAGACGCCTGAGTGAAAGGAATCCCGGCCATGAAAACCGACAAGAAGATCATCGACATCCTTAACAAGGTGCTGAAGAACGAACTCACCGCCATCAACCAGTACTTCCTCCACGCCCGCATGTTCCGCAATTGGGGTTTGGAAAAACTCAACGACTACCAGTACAAGCAATCCATCCGGGTCATGAAGGAAGCGGACGAACTGATCGAACGCATCCTCTTCCTGGAAGGGCTGCCCAACCTGCAAAACTTGGGGAAACTGCTCATCGGCGAAAATCCCGTGGAATGCCTGGCGGGCGATCTGACCCTGGAAAAAGAAGTGCATCGCCCCCTGCTGGTGGACGCCGTGGCCCTGTGCGAAACCTTGCAGGATTACGTCAGCCGCGACCTGCTCACCGAACTGCTGGAAAAGTGCGAAGAAGCCATCGATTGGATCGAAACCCAGCAAAGCCTGATCAAGGACGTAACCCTGCCCAACTATCTCCAGGCCCATATGGAACCGGGCGGGGATTGAATTCGTCCCTGACGAAAGCCGCAGCCCAAACTGCGGCCTTCCTTCGGCATCAAACTATGGATGACGACCACAAATCACAGGTCAGCGACTCAGTCGCCGAGGCAGATGCCGATAACCCGACCCCCACCCAACCCAACCCCTGGCGATGGGCTTGGCGCATGGCGGCCCTCGCATTGTTTTTCTATTTGTTGGGTTACTTCAGCCATCCCGTCACCACGCCGCTTATGTGCAAGATCTACGGCTGAATCCTCTGCCGAGTGATACATCCGCGAGGATGCACAACTTTCCCCCACCTTTTAATCAGTAGGGGTATCCTCCCTGCCGCATTACTTTAGTAATAACTCCCAAAGAAATTCGCCCTCGTCGACATCCATGGCGGACAAGCATTCCTACCGCTCCCTGCGTAACCTGAAACTGGGCTTCCTGGCCCTGACCTTTCTGTTCCTGACCACAGGAAGCCTGTTTCTCTGGTATTCATGGAAAACCGAGAAAGCGCACGAGGTTCAATACATCTCCACCCTGGCCGAACTGACCGGCAGGTCGATCAACACATTTTTCGACCGCCAGGAGCAGATTTTGACGGACCTGGAGGCAACGCTGCCCAAAGCCGCCACGCCCGGCGATCTGAAACACATCCACCTGATGTTGAAGGAAGCCGTGGCCTCACATCCCCAATTCACCCGCATGACCTTGGCGGACCGGGATGGCCGCCTCCTGCTAACAAGCGAAATCGGGCCGGACGGTCCGTTGCCAACCCGCAATGACATCAAGGACTTCCAAATCGCCGTCCAGGCCCTGGATGGGGGACAGCCCTGCTATCTCGACCGGGCCCTTAAAAGCTTCATCGACAACGAATGGCTGATCCCCATCCGTTGCGCCATGCGGGACAACCACGAAAAAGTGACCCATGTGCTGAGCGGCACCTTGCCGGTCAACCAGCAACAGGCCCTCTGGAACGACGTGTCCTTGTCCAAGGATGCATCCCTCGGCCTCCTGCGTGACGACGCATTTTTGATCAGCCGCTACCCCAGCCCGCAAAAGATCAATTTCGAAGATATGTATGGAAAGCCGCGCAACGGCAAACTGGTCGAATACCTGAGGGAAAACCGTTTTCCGCCCCGGGGAGCCACCGAGGGATACAACAGCGTGGCACAAGCGGACTATCTGTTTGCCTTTTACCGTCTGGAACACCATCCGCTCACGGTATTCATGTCCACGCCGGTCGAGGGCTTGCGCGCCAAATGGCTCTGGCAAATCCAGGTTGTCCTCTGGCTGGCGCTAATACAGGCCATAGGCGGCTTCGCCATCTTCCGCTGGTCCATGCGACAACAACTGGCTTGGGAGCAGGATCGCGAAACCAAGGAACAGCAAATCGAGTATCTCGCCCACCACGATGCCCTGACCCAACTGCCCAACCGCGTGCTGGCCGCGGACCGCATCCGTCAGGCCTTCTCCTTTGCCGACCGGGACAAGGCGAAGGTGGCCCTGATGTTCCTGGACCTGGACAACTTCAAATCCATCAACGATTCCCTTGGCCACGGCATCGGCGATCGGGTGTTGCGGGAAGTGAGCGATCGGCTGCAAAGCTGCCTGCGGGAAACCGACACCCTGAGTCGCCAAGGCGGCGACGAGTTCCTGATCATTCTGTCCTCCATTCACCAGCCGGAACGGATCACCCGCGTCATCGAGAGCATCCTCCAGGCCTTGGAGCCCATCATCCATCTCGAGGGCCACGAACTGGCCACCTCCGCTTCCATCGGCATCGCCATCTATCCGAACGACGGCCGTGACTTCGAAACACTCCTGAAGAAGGCCGACATGGCGATGTACCACGCCAAGGAGGCAGGACGAAGCACCTACCGCTTCTTTACCGAGGAAATGAACATCGGGGCCGAGGAAGACCTGCGCATCCGCAACTGGCTGCGGCACGGATTGAGCCACAACGAATTCCTTCTGCACTACCAGCCCCAGGTTAATCTCCAGACGGGGAAAGTGGTCGGTGCGGAAGCGCTGCTCCGCCTGCAACGGGATGGTCAGATCATCGCACCGGCCCGCTTCATCAGCATTGCCGAGGACAGTGGCCTGATCGTACCCATCGGCCAATGGGTCCTGTCGGAAGCCTGCCATCAGGCGCGACGCTGGCAGCAGACAGGCCACTCCGGCCTGACCATCGCGGTCAATATTTCCGCAGTACAACTGCACCGGGGCGACCTGGAACAGAGCGTCTTAAACGCCCTCGAACAATCCGGCTTGCCACCATCATCCTTGGAGCTTGAACTCACCGAATCCATGCTGGTGGACAACACGGATCGTGTCCTGGGCATCGTCCACCGACTACAAGCCCTTGGCGTTCATTTCTCCATCGACGACTTCGGCACGGGATACTCCTCCCTGGCCTACCTCAAACGCTTCAACCTGCACAAACTCAAGATCGACCGCTCTTTCGTGCAGGACATGAACCACAATCCCGAAGACGCCGCCATCGTCAAGGCCCTAATCCAGATGTCCTCCAGCCTGGGCATGCGCACCATCGCCGAAGGGGTCGAGCTGGAGGCCACCAGGGTCGCCCTGGCGGCACTCCACTGCGATGAAATCCAGGGCTACCTCTACTCCCCACCCCTGGCGGAGGATCAGTTCTTGGCCTACCTGGAAAGCCGGCTAGGAAATTGAAGGGGAACGATCGACTGTACCCCTCTGTACCGGTCCTGCCATCGGCTACCGTGGTTTGAGACCAAAGGTACCGTCGGCATCGACAAACCTTACAATTTCCTCCGTCGACAGCGGTGGAATGTTTGCGCCAAATGCCGCATTCAACAGGGCGATGAAATCCTTAGCCCACAGTTCATTCCAGACCGAACCCGCATGGCCGTCCGTGACGGTGGCGTGAACAGGCTCATCGCCCTGGGTGTTCGTGACGGAAACTCGCCCCCCAAAATTCACCTGTCCATAAACGGGTCGGCCGTCAGGACCACGATCACCCCAGTATTTCCGGAACCAAGCCCGGTCATCGAAAAACGCCATGTGGGTATCGCCTTCAACCAAGCGACGCAGGGCGTCATCGAAAATATCCAGTACCGCGACAATGTTCCCGTGGGCTTGCGCGGATTGCCAACGCCCCACATCGGGGGCCCAATTGGCATTGTCAAAAATGCCCACCAATACGAATCTGGTTTGCGGGTGACGCTGGCGGATCAAGGCGACTGCTTGCCGTATCCAATCAACGCACTGGGTCACCTCCAGCTTCACGGCGGGAGTGGCGCCCTCCCGGGCAAAACGGTCGAGGTCGGTGGTTTTGCACAAGGTGTTGACACCGATCCGGATGGACACTACCCACGCAGCCCATCGTGTCGGCTCTTGATCCATCAGCGCGACCAGGCGTGGTGCCTGACGGTAATACCCGGTCATCAAATCACTGCACTCGGCACCGGAAACGGCAAAATTGAAGCGGTAATCTTCCTTGCGCGGCGCTCTGCCGCCCCACCCCAGCCGATCCAGAATCTCGGCAAGCTTGACAGGCATCCCCCAGATGCCCCACTCCCCTTCGTCGATATATCGGCCCCGCAGCCTGGCCAACACTTCCGTCCATTGCCAGGTGACCGGCCTGAGCTTCCCGCCACGGCTGGAGGTGGTCTCCGGAATCATCAGGTGGTCATGATAGGAATGGCTGTCCGAATCGCCGAGGACAGCCAAGGATATTGGCGCATCAGGAGCCCATCCCTGATCCTGATTGCGGCCAGGGTCAAGGTAAAACGCCGACGACAAGATTGCCGCCGCCGTGCAGCCGAGCAATATCTTGACGAGAGTATTCGAGGAAAACCGCTTCATCTTCACAGCAAGGGCTAGCCACCCGGATTTAGCGACGTGACATCCTACAACGCCACATTGATCAAGAATGCCCGAATCAATGACCCGAGGAGGTATATCGCGACTCCCCTTCTTTATAATCTCCGCTTTGTCCGTCCTTCCCCAATTTCCCGTGCCCGCTTCGACTCCTGCGCTGCTGCCGCAGCTTTCCGCTTTGGTGCTGCCCAAAACGGGTTTGCGCCATGATCTGCCCACACTTGCCGGTTCCGCAGACGCCTTGGCGTGTACCCAACTGGCGAAGGCCGGCCGCCTGCTCACGGTACTCACTGCCAGCCCCCTGGATGCCCAGCGCCTCCTGGAGGAGATCAAATGGTTCGCGCCGGGCTTGCGGGTGCATTTGCTGCCGGATTGGGAAACCCTGCCCTACGATAATTTCTCGCCCCATCAAGACCTGATCTCGGAACGCCTGGCCACCCTCTATGCGGTCAGCCAAGGCGAGTGCGACGTGTTGCTGGCTGCCGCCACCACGGCCCTGACGCGCATGGCGCCCACCAGCTTCATGGCGGCCCACACCTTTTTCGTCAAGAAAGGCGACAAGCTCCAGCTCGAAAAACTCAAGGAGCAGCTCACCGTAGCCGGTTATGCCCATGTCACCCAGGTGGTGGCTGCTGGCGAATACAGCGTGCGCGGCGGCCTGGTGGACTTGTTCCCCATGGGCACGGTGCTGCCCTACCGCATCGAGCTGTTCGATGACGAAGTGGAAACCCTGCGCACCTTCGACGTGGACAGCCAGCGCACCCTTTACCCGGTGCCGGAAATCCGCCTGCTGCCGGCCCGGGAGTTTCCCCTCGGCGAAGCGGGCCGCAACAAGTTCCGCCAACGCTTCCGCGAAACCTTCGAGGGCGACGCCTCCCGCATCGCCCTCTACAAGGATGTCTCCAACGGCACTTTGCCGGCAGGTATCGAGTACTACCTGCCCCTGTTCTTTGACGGTACGGCGACCTTCTTCGACTACCTCCCCAAAGCAACCACGCTTTTGCTGCACGGGGATATACCCGCCGCCATCGCCGAGTTTTGGACAGACACCCAAGGCCGCTACAAGATGTTGGGGGGGGATC
>RXJP01000124.1:13237-29063 GCA_003963315.1 Rhodocyclaceae bacterium
GGCCGGTGATGGCGCCGAAGGAAATCTTCCTTGGTGACGAGGAGTTTTTCACCGCGACCCATGTCTACCCGGCCTTGCGTCTGGGCTCCGGCAATAACAAGGATGCCCTGGCCACGGCCCTGCCCTCGGTGGAAGTCAATCGCAAAGCCGACGAACCCCTGGCGGCGCTCAAGGGCTTCCTCTCCGGATTCAAAGGCCGGGTGCTGCTATTGGCGGAATCGGCGGGGCGGCGGGAAACCATGGCCGAATACCTTGCCGAATACGGTCTCAACCCCGCTCCTTGCAACGAATTCTCAGCCTTCATCGAAGGCGAAGCCGACTTCATGTTGGGGGTGGGCCCGGTCAGCGGCGGCTTTATCCTCCAAGACAGCCCCTTGGCCGTCATCACCGAGAACGAGCTCTACGCCGCCACCGCCCGCCCGCGCCACAAGCGGGAAGCCGCCCGCCGCGCCAATCTGGAAGGCTGGCTGCGGGATCTGTCGGAACTCAAGATCGGCGATCCGGTGGTGCATGAGAACCACGGCATCGGCCGCTACCAGGGCCTGGTGCATATGGATTACGGCTCCGGCAGCGAGGAATTCCTCCACCTGGAATATGCCGAAGGGGCGACCCTCTATGTGCCGGTGGCGCAACTGCATGTGATCTCCCGTTACAGCGGCGTCGATCCGGAAGCCATCGAGCTGCACCGACTCGGCTCCGGCCAGTGGGAAAAGGCCAAGAAGAAAGCCGCCGAGCAGGTGCGCGACACCGCCGCCGAACTGCTGCACCTCTACGCCCAGCGCGCCGCCCGCAAGGGCCACACCTTCGAGTTCAAGCAGCATGACCTGGAGGCCTTCGCCGACGGCTTCGGTTTCGAGGAAACCCCCGATCAGCAGACCGCCATCAATGCCGTGGTGGAAGACATGCGCTCCGGCAAACCCATGGACCGCCTGGTCTGCGGCGATGTGGGCTTCGGCAAGACCGAGGTGGCCCTGCGCGCCGCCTTCGTCGCCGTGGCCGGCGGCAAGCAGGTGGCGGTGCTGTGCCCCACCACCCTGCTGGCGGAGCAGCACTACCAGAACTTCGCCGACCGCTTTGCCGACTGGCCGGTGAAGGTGGCGGAAATCTCCCGCTTCCGCTCCGCCAAGGAACAAGACGAAGCCATCAAGCTGCTGGGCGAAGGCAAAATCGATGTGCTGGTGGGCACCCACCGCCTGCTGCAAAAGGACGTGCAGTTTTCGCGGCTGGGGTTGGTCATCATCGATGAGGAACACCGTTTCGGCGTGCGGCAGAAAGAAGCGTTGAAAGCCCTGCGGGCCGAAGTGGACATCCTCACCCTCACCGCCACCCCCATCCCCCGCACCCTGGGTATGAGTCTGGAAGGCCTGCGGGATTTCTCGGTGATCGCCACCCCGCCCCAGAAGCGGCTGGCGATCAAGACCTTCGTCAGCAAGTGGAGCAAGGGCCAGATCCGCGAGGCCTGCCTGCGGGAATTCAAGCGCGGCGGCCAGGTGTACTTCCTCCACAACGAGGTGGACACCATCGAGAACATGAAGGAACGGCTGGAAGAATTGATGCCGGAAGCCCGCATCGTGGTGGGCCACGGCCAATTGCCGGAACGGGAACTGGAGCGGGTGATGCGGGAGTTCACCCAGCAGAAGCACAACATGCTGCTTTGCTCGACGATTATCGAGACCGGTATCGACAACCCCCACGCCAACACCATCATCATCAACCGCGCCGACAAGTTCGGCCTGGCCCAGTTGCACCAGTTGCGCGGCCGGGTGGGCCGCAGCCACCACCAGGCCTACGCCTACCTGCTCACCGACGAACACGCCAAACCCACGGCCCAGGCGCAACGGCGGCTGGAGGCCATCACCGCCATGGAGGAACTGGGCTCCGGCTTCTTCCTCGCCATGCACGACCTGGAAATCCGCGGTGCCAGCGAGGTGCTGGGAGACAACCAGTCGGGCGAAATCCACGAGATCGGTTTCGCCATGTACACCAACATGCTCAACGCCGCGGTAAAAGCCCTCAAGGAAGGCAAGGCCGTCCCCGACCTGACCCAGCCCCTGTCGGTCACCTCCGAGATCAACCTGCGGGTGCCCGCCCTGTTGCCGGATGCCTATTGCCCCGACGTGCACGAGCGGCTGACCCTCTACAAGCGCTTCGCCAACTGCGACAGCGAAGATGAGTTACGGGACATGCAGGAAGAACTGATCGACCGCTTCGGCGAGCTGCCCCAGCAAGCCTTGTCCCTGCTGGAAACCCACCGCCTGCGCCTGCTTTGCCGTCGGGTAGGCGTCTCCAAACTGGATGCGGGGGACAAGAGCATGACCCTGCAATTCGTGCCATTGGTGGGAGATTCTCCCCCTATCGATCCGATCAAGATCATTCAATTGATCCAGAGCGACCGCAGCTTCAAACTGGCGGGGCAGGATAAACTGACTTGGCAAAAGGCCACGCCCACCCTCAAAGAGCGCGTTGCGGCCCTCAAGGAACTCTTCAAGAAACTGGCGAACTGACATGCAACAGATCGAAAACCTCAATATCGAAGCCTTCGAAGCCATGGCTACCCCGGCCGCCATCCATGCCCGGGTGCCCATGAGCGAAGCCGCCGAAAAAACCGTGGTGGCGGGACGCCGGGCGCTGGAAGCCATCCTCGACCGGCGCGACCCGCGCATCTTCGTGGTGGTGGGCCCCTGCTCCATCCACGATCCGGTGGCGGGCCTGGATTACGCCCGCCGCCTGAAAAAACTGGCGGATGAAGTGGCCGACCGCATCCTGGTGGTGATGCGCGTCTATTTCGAGAAGCCCCGCACCACCACCGGCTGGAAGGGCTACATCAACGACCCCCGTCTGGACGATTCCTTCCGCGTTGAGGAAGGCATGACCAAGGCGCGGGAATTTCTCCGCGCCGTGAACGAAATCGGCCTGCCGGCCGGCACCGAAGCCCTCGATCCGATCTCCCCCCAGTATCTCGGCGATCTGATCGCCTGGACCGCCATCGGCGCCCGTACCACCGAATCCCAGACCCACCGGGAAATGTCTTCCGGCCTGTCCACCCCGGTGGGCTTCAAGAACGGTACCGACGGTTCGGTGGAAACCGCCCTCAACGCCATCGTTTCCGCCTCGCGGCCCCATGCCTTCCTGGGCATCAACGGCGAGGGACAAACGGCGGTGATCCGCACCCGGGGCAACAAATACGGCCACCTGGTGTTGCGCGGCGGCGGCGGACGGCCCAACTACGACACGGTGAGCGTCACCATCGCCGAAGAGGGCCTGAAGAAAGCCAAGCTCCCTACCAATATCGTGGTGGATTGCTCCCACGCCAACAGCTACAAGAAACCCGAGTTGCAACCCCTGGTGATGAGCGATGTCATCCATCAGATCCGCCAGGGCAACCAATCCATCGTCGGCCTGATGATAGAGAGCAATATCGAGGCCGGCAGCCAGAGCATTCCTGCCGACCTGAGCCAACTCAAATACGGCTGTTCCGTCACCGACGCCTGCGTCGCCTGGGACACCACCGAGACCATGCTGAGGGAGGCCCATGCCGCCCTCCAAGACTCGCGGCGCAGCTAGCCTCCTCGCCACCCAACCCCATTCCCGACCATGGCATTCGCATTTTTTCCGGCGCTCCTATAGCATTGACGCTCCACGATGGAGGAGTCCCGATGACCCATCACAGCAATAGTGGTTCCGATCCGGAGAAAGTGCTCGACGCACTGAAGAAACTGCCTGTCGGGGCTGCCCTGCTCCGTCTTGCCGATGGTGGTCTGCAATGGGCTTCCCCCCGCTTCCATGCCTTGCTTGCACGGGAAGCGGCGTCTTTCGAAGGCATGGACCTGCTGGCCTGGATATTTTCTGGGCAGTATCCCCATCTGCCGCTGGAGCAAGTCGCCCTCCGTATCCGCAGCGGATTGGCTTCAAACCAGGAATTCAAAGTTCCGGCAATGCTCCTGCCCGAAGGGAGCAACCGCCTGGTTGCCGCCACCGTCGCCCTGACAGGTGCGGAGGATCAGGTGCTCTTGACCCTGACGGAACTTCAGCATCATTCAGCCTTCAATCTGCTGGAGCGGGTTTTCCTGCAAAGCGGAGAGGCCATTCTCATCACCAATGCGCAGAACCGCATCGTCACCGTCAACCCCGCCTTCACCGCATTGACCGGATACACCCTGGAAGAGGTGCTGGGCCAGGACCCGAAAATACTGTCGTCGGGCAGGAGTTCCGCCGAAGACGTTGAGGCCATGTGGCGAACCTTGGCCGACGACCAGTTCTGGCAGGGTGAAATCTGGGACCGGCACAAGAGCGGGGAAATCTATCCAAAATGGATGAGCATTTCCACGGTGAGGAATGCTGCCGGGGAAGTGGAAAACTACATCGCCCGCTTCACCAATATCGCCGAGCGCAAGGCCACCGAGGAGCGGCTGGTCTATATGAGCCAACACGACCCGCTGACGCAGCTCTTCAACCGTACCATGCTGCAAAGCCAGTTGCAGACCATCCTCGCCCGGGCCCGACGCGACCAACAACAGGCGGCGGTGTTATTGATCGACCTGGACCGCTTCAAGAGCGTGAACGACACCTTGGGCCACCACGTGGGCGACCAGTTGTTGATCGCCATCGCCAACCGCCTGAGGGAAACGGTGCGCGCCAGCGATATCGTCGCCCGGCTGGGCGGGGATGAGTTCGTCGTCCTGCTGCCCGATATCCAGGATGCCATGTCCGTCACCGGCATTGTCAGCAAAATACGGCTGGCCCTGGAGGATTCCTACCGGATCGACCGCCACGTGCTCTACGCTACGCCCAGCATCGGCGTCAGCCTGTATCCCCTTGACGGCGAAGACGAGGAAACCCTGCTCAAGAACGCCGACACCGCCATGTACCACGCCAAGGCGGAAGGCCGGAACAACTTCCAGTTCTTCGCCAAGGCCATGAACCATGCCGCCGTGGAAAGGATGAAGCTGGAAACGGCGCTGCGCCAGGCCGTTACCGCCACCCAATTGGGCCAAAGCCGCTTCAAGCTGCATTACCAACCCCAGGTCCACCTGGACGGCAACGCCATCGATGGACTGGAAGCCCTGCTGCGCTGGACCGACCCGGAACTGGGCTCCGTACCCCCGGCCAAATTCATCCCCATCGCTGAAGAAACGGGCCTGATCCAGCCCCTGGGCGATTGGGTGTTCTGGGAATCTTGCCGCCAGTTGCGGGAGTTCAAGGATCAGGGCTTCGCCGACCTCCACATCGCCGTCAACCTCTCGGCGCAGCAGTTGCGCCATGAAAACCTTCCCTCCGTGGTTCGCGGCGCCCTGGCCTGCTACAACCTGTCCCCCAGCGATATCGAATTCGAAATCACCGAAAGCGTGGCCATGCAAAATCCCGTGGCCACCATCGCCGTACTGGACCAGTTGAGCGACATTGGCATCGTCCTCGCCATCGACGATTTCGGCACCGGCTATTCCTCCCTGGCCTATCTCAAGCACCTGCCCATCCAGCGCCTCAAACTGGATCGCACCTTCGTCAAGGACATCGAGTCCGACCGGGACGACGAAGCCATCTGTTCCGCAACCATCGTCCTTGCCCATAATCTGGGCCTGGAGTTGGTGGCGGAAGGCGTCGAAACCGCCGGGCAGGAACAGCGGCTGAAACAGCTGGGCTGCGATGTGATACAAGGCTTCCTCCACAGCAAACCCCTGCCCGCCGCAGAAGTGGCCGATTTCCTTGGGCAGTGGAAAACCTCCCATCAAACGATAGCCCCGGACCCATGCATCTGATAATCCAAGGCGCCGCGCCTATTTCCGCCCTTCACATCGAGAAACTCACCCGCCTTTCCCGCGCCCGCAAGATGGAGCCGCTGTCGCCCCAGGCGGTGCGGCTCACCGGCGCCCAACCCTTCGACGATCTCGCCCGCCTTTGCCAGGAAGCCGAATTGGACTACGCCTTCATGCCTGAAGGTCTCAAGCTCACGGACATGAAGGTGTTCATCACCGACATGGATTCGACCCTGATCGACATCGAGTGCATCGACGAAATCGCCGACATGAACGGCTTCAAAGCCGAGGTGGCCACCATCACCGAAGCGGCCATGCGCGGCGAACTGGATTTCGCCGAAAGCCTGCGAGCCCGGGTAAAGCTGCTGGAAGGCTTGGAGGAATCCGCCCTGAGCCGGGTCTATGAGGAACGCCTGGGCCTCAACCCCGGCGCCGAACGGCTGCTGGCCGGCCTCAAAGCAGCCGGCATCACCACCGCCTTGGTGTCGGGCGGCTTCACCTTCTTCACGGAAAAACTCAAGACCCGCCTGGGTTTCGATCACGCCTGGGCCAACGTCCTGGAAATCCGGGACGGCAAACTCACCGGCCAGGTATTGGGAGAGATCGTCGATGCCCGCGCCAAGGCCACGCGCCTGGCCGAGCTGTGCGCTGCCCGCAATGCCGGGCGGGACCAGGCCATCGCCATCGGCGATGGCGCCAATGACATCGAAATGCTGATGAATGCGCGCATCGGCATTGCCTACCGGGCCAAGCCCATCGTCCGCGAAGCGGCAGCCTGCGCCCTTAACCACGCCGGGTTAGACGGCATCCTCAACCTGTTCGAATCCTGAAGGAAGCTCCATGGACCGTCGCCAGCTATTCCGCCTGATTGCCGCCGCCGGCCTGGCACCGACGCTGATACGGGAAGCCCTGGCCAACGGAAGCAATCCGGTACAGGCAGGCTTGCGCAAGATCACCGGACTGGTTTTTGTGAACGGAAAGCCGGGCGTGGAAGGCATGACCATCGCCCCGGGGGACCGCGTGGTCACCGGCCCTGCCAGCGAGGCCGTGTATGTGATCGGCCAGGATGCCTTCCTACAACGGGCCGCCAGCGAAGTACGCTTCCCTATGGATGCGACGGGCTTCCTCCGCATTCTCACCGGCCGCTTGCTATCGGTGTTCGGCAAGGGAGAGAAACGCCTGTTTCTGCCCACCGCCACCATCGGCATCCGTGGCACCGGCTGCTACATCGAGACGGGCGTCGGTAAAACCTATTTCTGCCTGTGCTACGGTACAGCCGAGGTGATCCCGTCCGTCGCCCCTCAGCAACGGGAAGTCATCAGCACGAAGCACCACGACCACCCGCTCTACATCCACGGCGACGCCACCATGCCCACCAGCATGGTGTCGGCGGAGGTCATCAACCACACGGATGCGGAACTAACGCTGCTGGAAAGCCTGGTGGGCCGTCTGCCGCCCTTTGCCGGACAGGACTACAGGCCTTACTAAGCGCCAACTTCCATAGGGCTCTACGCCTTGATCCCTATGGAAGTTGGCGCTTATACGTCCTGCCAGATACGGACCACGTTCCGCCCTGCGGCCTTGGCCTTGTACATGGCGGCATCCGCCCGCCGCAACAACTCCTCCACTGCAACGCCCTTGCCCTTGAAGGCGGCGATGCCAATGCTGGGGGTACTGCGATGGGACAGGCCCGCCACGGCATAGGGCTCCCCCAGGCTCACGCGGATTTTTTCTGCGATCGCCATGGCCTGGGACAAGGCCAGGGCATCCTCTTTGGCAAGCCCGCTGAGCAACACTACGAATTCATCGCCGCCCAATCTGGCCACCGTGTCCTGGCTGCGCACGCATTCCGCCAGGCGCTGCGCCACCTGCTGCAACAGATGATCGCCGGCCTCGTGGCCGACCGTATCGTTCAATACCTTGAAATTGTCCAGGTCGATGAACAACAGGGCGCCGTTGGCATGGGTACGTTCGCTGTTCAAGCAGCTCTGGGCAATGCGGTCCAACAGGAGACGGCGATTGGGTAGGCGAGTCAGCGGATCGAAATAGGCCAATTTGAAAATTTCGTCCTCGGTTTTTTTCCGTTCGGAAATGTCCTGGAATACCACCACGGCGCCCACACTGCGGCCGCTTTCCAGAATCGGGGTCACCGTCATGGAGACGGGGAAACCATGGCCGTCCCGGTGCCAGTACCATTCCGATTCCGCATGGCGCGACTGCCCATCCGCCAGGGTCTGCACGATGGAACACTCCTCTTCGGGATAAGGGCTGCCATCCTGGCGATGGTGATGAAAAAGCCTGTGGGGATCCATGCCGACAACCTCATCGGCACGCAGCCCCAACATCAACAGCGCAGCACTATTGACGAAGGTGACATTCCCCTGGCGATCCACGCCGCAGACGCCTTCCCCCAAGCTTTCCAACAGCAGGGCGTTTTTCTGCGCCAGACGTTCCACCTCGTGCTGGGATTGGCGTATCGACGTGATGTCGCGGATCACCGCGATGAATCCCACAGGATAGCTGCCCCCGCCCATGAGCGGGCTCATGGTGGCCATGGACACATATTCATCGCCATATTCAGCGGTAAGCGAGAACTCGAAGGTCTTCGGTTTTCCATCCATCAGGATGCCGGCAATGGCTTCGCTGAACCGGGTCGACACATCGGAAGGCAGCACTTCGTCGTAACTGCGCCCCATGAACAGTTCCGGCGGCAGGTAGGGCCCATGTTCATCCGGGCCGGCAAAGGATTCGGTGACATAGCCGCCGGTATCGAATACCAGCACCCGATCCTGCATGGACGTCAGCAACATGTGCAGGCGATCCTTGCTCTGCTGTAACTCGTTTTCCGCCGCCTTGCGCCGGGAAATATCGGCATGGGTTCCCACTACCCGCCGCGGCGAGCCATCCTCATTCCATTCCACCGCCTTGGCACGGCCCTGCAACCAGCGCCAGGCATCCACGCTGTCGCGGAAGCGGAATTCGGATACCACCGTATCCCGGCTTTGGGCCAATCGTTCCATGTCTTCTTTGACCCGGACCAGATCGTCGGGATGCACACGCCAGAGCAAGGCGTCGTAGCTCATGGCGAATTCCCCCGGTGCATAGCCCAGTATGCTGTACCAGCGGGCATCGCAAACGATGTTCCCACTCCCCAGCTCCCAATCCCACATGCCTTCGTTGATGGCTTCGACGGTTAAACGATAACGCTCTTCGCTTTCCGCCAGCAGTTTCTCGGCTTTCTTGCGCTCGGTGATGTCTCGGCTGGAGGCATACAGATAACGCGCACCATCCAGCAATACGCTGCGGGCATGCACTTCCACATTGATCCGCTCGCCGTTCTTGCGGCGATGGATAGTTTCGAATTTGGCCTTTTCCGGCGAGCCGACCAGCCTCCTCAATATCGGTTCAAGTTCCTCCCGCGGCCATTGGGCCTCCCAGTCGAAAATGGTCAATAAAGCGGCCTCCTCCTTGGTGTAGCCCAGCATGGTGCAAAACGCCTCGTTGGCTTCGATCAGGCGCCCGTCCAAGTCGACGATATGGATACCATCGATGGCGGTGTCCATTAACAACTGGTTCCGTTGCAGGAGCGCCAGCGTCTTCCGTTCCGATTGTTTCCTTGCGGTGATATCGATCCCGAATACCACATAGCCTGTCACCTGCCGCCCTTCGTCAAGCACTGGGTAGTAGTTCAGGGCGAAGGAGTATGGACCCCGGTCGTCCTCCGTATAGCGGGGGGTGCCGGTAGCAATCACCTCATTCGCCGTTTGCAGGCGATGGCGCGCAACCTCGGCAGGAAAATAATCATATATGTATTTGCCCAGTAGTTCCGTCGGTTCCCGATCCAGGCGTTTGGCGGCCGCCGAGTTGATCGCCAGCACAATACTGTTCCTGTCCATCAGGAACACACTTTCTGTTGTGGCATCAAGAATGGCGCGCAACTCTTCGCGCCCTCGAACCAGCGATTCCTCGTAGCGCTTGCGATCGGTAATGTCCTCACCGGAAGACAGGGTGCCGGTTATGGTGCCCCGGGCATCGCGAAGCACGGCATTGTGCCAAGCGACGATTCGCTCCTCGCCACGGCTATTGACCACCATGCTTTCGACGAAGCGCACCGACGCTACCGTTCCGCCCATCAATCGACGGAAGATATTTCTGACGTTTTCCCGGGCAGCCGCCGGAATGCAGAGGTCAAACCAGTCCTGCCCCACGATCTCCGTTTCGCCCCTACCAAGCAGGGCGCAGCCGGCGGGATTGATCTGCCGTACCTTGCCATCCGCCCCCAGCACCACGATCACTGATCCGGCGATATCAAGATAACGCTGCTTCTCGTCCCTTTCCCGTTCCAATTCCGCGTGGGCGCGTACGCCCGAGAAAAGCAATGCGGTGATCAGCAGGCCTGTCAAAACCGCCGTCACCATGTAGGTCCATAACAGGAACAAACCAAGGTGCACGTCGGGGATGTGGAAAGTGCCATGCCCGGTGGCCGTTCCCCAGGCCGCGGCCACCGAAAGCGAAAGCGCAGCGAGGGAGGCGCCGGTGATGCCGAAGCGTAGGGCGGGCCAGGCCAACAAGGGTAATGTCAGGAATGACAAAGGCAAGGAACGCCCTACCTCATAGTCCCGAACAAAAGCCACCCACGCTACGGTGCAGGCAATCAACAACCAGATGACGAACTCTTCGAAATGTTGCTTCACCTGCCGCACATTGGACAGGCTCAAGGTCAACAACAACGGCGCGCCAAGCAGCACACCGACGGAATCTCCCAGCCACCATGTCAGCCAGGAGGAGAAGATCGCTTCTCGGGCCAGGAGTCCCGCCATGTACAAACTCAGGACGCCGCCGCTGGCGGATAGCGTCATACTGCCGGCAGCAACCAGACAAAGCAGGAAAATGTCCCGTTGCCGATCCAGCGCGGAATGGAAACCGCCACGCTTCAAGCCGTAGACGCCCAGCAAAGGCGCCAGGGTATTGCCAACGGCGATACAGGCCGCGAGGAGCGGCGAGGAACCTATCAACAGATTGACCGCGAAAGCGCCAACATAGACCCCGGGCCATAACGAAGACCCGAAACGCAGCAAGGCCGCCACGGAAATTCCCGTCGGCAACCAGACCAGGGTGATGAAACTACCGGAATAGGGAATGGTGAGACCGAACCAGCCGGCGATGAAATAACAGCTTGCCAGGACGAGGCTCATCCATGCCGTTCGGAATCGAGGGCTCCTGCCGGGGGCGAAACCGTTGTCGGTGCAGTTCATGGCCGGCCACCCTTGATGATCCGTTGTTCCCCGAACAAGGAAACCTCACAGCGCCGCGACGTAACGCCGGAGGCGCGGGAACCCGCTGCCTGCCTCTCCTTGCCTCTTCTTTGATGGACCCTCATCACCCGCCCATTCTTTGTCTTTTGGGATGCAAGCAAACTATACCGGTCTATCTATTACTTTAGGCTTACAAAAACCAGCCTTTAACTACTCCAGGGGCGGCGGCGGAACGACCTTGATAACCTCTTCAATGGTGGTCAATCCAGCGGCAATCTTGCGCGCCCCCGAAATACGCAGGGGCTGCATGCCTTCACGAATGGCCAGGTCCCGCAGGCGCGCAATGTCGGTGCGGTCGCTGATGACTTCCTTCAAGGAGTCCGACAGCAGCATGATTTCGTATAGGCCGATCCGGCCCTGGTAGCCGGTACGGCGACATTCCAGGCAACCTTGGGGATGGTAAAGGGTGGCCGGCATCGCCGTCTTCCAAGGCCGCACCAAGCCGCGCCAAGCCGCTTCGTCTTCCGTCCTCAGCCCCCCAGGCTGCTTGCAGTGGGGGCACAAGGTGCGCACCAGCCGCTGGGCCATGACGCCGAGCAGGGTGGACTGGATCAAATAAGACGGCACGCCCAGGTCCAACAGGCGGGTAATGGCGGACGGCGCATCGTTGGTATGCAGGGTGGACAGCACCAGATGCCCGGTCAAAGCCGCCTGGATCGCCATGTCGGCCGTCGCCAGATCGCGGATTTCCCCCACCATGATGATGTCCGGATCTTGCCGCATCAGTGCCCTCACCCCTTCGGCGAAACCCATGCCGATTTCGGTTTGCACCTGCACCTGGTTGAAGGCCGGCTCGACCATTTCGATCGGGTCCTCCAGGGTGCACAGGTTCACCTCCGGCGTGGCCAATTGCTTCAAGGTGGAATACAGCGTGGTGGTCTTGCCCGAGCCGGTGGGGCCGGTCACCAGGATGATGCCGCCGGGTTGCGCCGTCATCCTGTTCCAGCGGGACAGGTCGTCCGGCGAAAACCCCAGTTCGGAGAAGTCCCGCACCAGCACTTCCGGATCGAAAATCCGCATCACCAATTTTTCGCCGAAGGCGGTGGGTAGGGTGGACAGCCGCAATTCCACTTCCTGTCCATCCGGCGTCCGCGTCTTGATGCGGCCGTCCTGGGGACGGCGCTTTTCCACCACATCCATGCGGCCGAGGATCTTGATCCGGCTGGTCATCGCATTGAGGACGCCCATGGGGATCTGGTACACCTGATGCATCACGCCGTCGATGCGGAACCGCACCACGCCGAACTCCCGCCGCGGCTCCACGTGGATGTCGGAAGCCCGCTGCTCGAAGGCGTACTGCCACAGCCAATCGACAATCAGGACAACGTGCTGGTCGTTGGCATCGATATTCTTGTTCTTCTGTCCCAGCTCCACCAACTGCTCGAAGTTGGAAACACCCGACGAACTCATGCCACCCCGGGCCATGGCACCCTTGACGGACTTGGCCAGGTTGTAGAACTCCACCTGATAGCGGGCGATGTCCTCGGGGTTAGCGATCACCAAACGGATATTCTTGCGCAGGATGGGCTTGAGCTCCTCTTCCCACACCCGCTCGAAAGGCTCGGCGGTGGCGATCACCACTTCATTGGCACGCACCTCCACCGGCAGGATGCGGAAACGGATGGCGTAGGCGTTGCTCATCACCTCTGTCACGGCGGAGAAATTGATCTTCAAGGGATCGATGTGGTAGTACTGCAGGCCCGACCAGTCGGCCAACCATTGGGTCAGGGTCTCCATGTCCAACACCTTGTGGGGCAGCTGGGGCGACTTCCAGCGCTGCTGGGCAATGACGGAGATAGGATGGCCATCCCCCTTGAAGTAACGCCGTTCCTTGAGGAAACTTCCGCCCTCCTCGGCGGGAATCATGCCCGTCTTGAGCAAGCCGTCCAAGACCTCGGCCAGGGTGAGGCGGTGTTCAGGCTGTTCTGCGGGCACGGCTGCGTTCATGGGGTCTCCTGGCTATTCGGGGCGAATATAGCCCAGGGCGCGGTACCGCTCAATGGCAAAGCGCACGGCCAGTCCGATGGCGGATTACGCGCCCTACCCTTGCGGTCGCAACGCCTCCTGCCAACAGGCCACCTTGGCGGCGAAGGACATGCCGGCGTGGGCCGGGCTGGTGGACGGCAAAATCCAGGTTTCCAACCCGGCTTCGGCGAGGCGCGGCGCAAAGCGCGCCGCTGCTCGGCCATTGAAGCAGACCCGCCGCAAGCCCGGCGCAGCGCGTAGCAAGGCGGAAAAATCGTTTTCCTTGCCATCGCGGATAGCCGTGTCCAAGCTCCCTTCCCGCAGACAAGAGGCGTACACATCCCAGATGGCGATGCCGGCGGACTGCACCAGGGGTAAACGTTCCGCGTAGGGCAAGGCGGCCAAGGGCTGACCGATCACCGCCGCCAGCATGGGCCAGAACTGATTACGGGGATGGGCGTAGTACTGCCCGGCCGCCAGGGAGGCCTCGGAAGGAAAAGAGCCCAGGATCAGCACCTGGGCTCTTGCATCGACAATGGGTGGCAGACAGTACAGAAGGCCCACGACGGGTCTTCCTTCCCGGCTTATGCGCCGCCCGACATGGCCAGCATCAGGTCGTTGATACGCTTGACGAAGGTGGCCGGATCATCGAGCTGCCCGCCTTCCGCCAACAAGGCCTGCTCGAACAGCACCTTGGCCCAGTCGTCGAACTTCTTTTCCTCATAGCGCAGGCGCAGCACCACCGGATGCTTGGGATTGATTTCGAGGATGGGCGCCCCTTCCGGCGCTGCCTGGCCGACGGAGCGCAGGATGCGCAGCAGATTGGCGGACATGCCATGCTCTTCCGCCACCAGGCAGGCCGGGCTGTCGGTAAGGCGATGGGTGACGCGCACCTCCTTGACCCGCTCGCCCAGGCTTTGCTGCAATTTTTCGGTGAGATCCTTGAACTCGCCGGCTTCCTTTTCCTGCTCCTTCTTCTCTGCTTCGTCCGTGAGGGCCCCCAAGTCGAGGCCGCCCTTGGCCACGGACACCAGGGCCTTGCCCTCGTATTCGTCCACCTGGGCCACCAGCCATTCGTCCACCCGGTCGGAAAGCAGCAGCACCTCGATGCCCTTCTTGCGCAGCAATTCGAGATGGGGGCTGTTCTTGGCGGCGTTGAAGCTTTCGGCGGTGATGTAGTAGATCTTGTCCTGGCCTTCCTTCATGCGGCCGATGTAGTCCGCCAGGGAGACGTTCTGCTCAGGGGTATCGGCATAGGTGGACGCAAAGCGCGCCAACCCGGCAATCTTCAGCTTGTTGGCCTCGTTGTGCCGTTCTTCGCCGATGCCTTCCTTCAACACCAGGCCGAATTCCTTCCAGAAACCGGCGTATTTCTCCTTGTCGTTTTCCGCCATGTCTTCCAGCAGGCCAAGAATTTTCTTGGTGCAGCCATTGCGGATGGCTTCGATGTCCTTGCTTTCCTGCAATATCTCCCGGGATACGTTGAGGGGCAGGTCGTTGGTATCCACCACGCCACGGACGAAGCGCAGATAGTTGGGGAGCAACTGCTCCGCGTCATCCATGATGAACACCCGACGCACATAGAGCTTGACGCCATGGCGCTGTTGGCGGTCCATCAGGTCGAAGGGGGCGCGGGGCGGGATGTAAAGCAACTGGGTGTATTCCTGGCGGCCTTCCACCTTGGAATGCACCCAAGCCATGGGTTCGTCGTAATCGTGGCCGACGTGCTTGTAGAAGGCCTTGTATTGCTCATCGCTGATTTCGCTCTTGGGGCGGGCCCAGAGGGCGGAGGCCTGATTCACCGTCTCGTCCTCATCGCTGGTGACGTGGGCCTTGGCCTCGGCGTCCCAGGTTTCCTTCTTCATCAGGATGGGTTGGACGATATGGTCGGAGTACTTGTGGATGATGCTGCGCAGCTTGCTGCCGGAAAGCAGGTCGTCCTGGTCTTCCCGCAAATGCAGGGTGATTTCGGTGCCCCGCTCGGCCTTGTCCACCATTTCGATGCTGAATTCGCCGGCGCCTTCCGATTCCCAGCGCACGCCCTGGCCGGGCTGCTCGCCGGCACGACGGGTGACCACGGTGACCCGTTCGGCGACGATGAAAGCGGAGTAGAAGCCGACGCCGAACTGGCCGATCAGATTGGCGTCCTTTTGCTGGTCGCCGGAAAGCTTGCTGAAGAATTCGCGGGTGCCGGACTTGGCGATGGTGCCCAGATTGGCGACCACCTCGTCGCGGCTCATGCCGATGCCGTTGTCGGCAATGGTGATGGTACGAGCGGCCTTGTCGAAGCTGAGACGGATGCGCAGATCGGGATCCGACTCGAACAGGGCGCCATTATGCAGGGCCTCGAAGCGCAGCTTGTCGCAGGCATCGGAAGCGTTGGAAACCAGCTCCCGCAGGAAGATTTCCCGGTTGGAGTACAGGGAGTGGATCATCAACTGAAGCAATTGCTTCACTTCGGTCTGAAAACCCAGGGTTTCCTTAGTGGCGGTGGCGGCGTTGGTCATGGGACTGATGCTCCAGAAATCAAAGAGGACAAAGTGTGTACGCAACGGTATGGGGGCGTTACCCGGTATTTCAAGGCCCTAAAATCGGCTTTCCCCATTTGTTTGCTATCGCCATGTCCCCTCCACCCCGCCCCTATCCCTTGAGCTTCCTGATTCTGACCACCCTGGGCATCTTGGTGGCCATACCTGGACTGGTCGCCCTGTTGGGCCTGGGCGGGCAATGGTATCCGCTGCTGGCGGACCCTGGAACGGGCATTGCGTTGTTGGTTTCCGCCGTCGCCCTGAT
>RXJP01000124.1:29113-36427 GCA_003963315.1 Rhodocyclaceae bacterium
TTCCCCTTGGTGATTTCCCGCCTGATGCAGGCGGAAGCCGCCCCGCCCAAGGACTGAGCAGTCCGCTATTCGTAGCGTATCTCGACGATTTCGATTTCCCGCAGGCCCGCGGGGCTCTGGAAGCGCACCAGATCCCCCTCCCTGGCCTTCATCAAGGCCTTGGCCAGGGGCGAAATCCAACTGATGCGGCCCGCCGAGGCATTGGCCTCGTCGATGCCGACGATCTGGTAGGTGGCCTCGCTGCCATCGGCGTCGTAGATCGTCACCCGGGCGCCGAAGAACACCTGCGCCACGTTTTCCTGGGCGGCGGGGTCCACCACCACGGCATTTTCCAGGCGTTTGGTGAGAAAACGGATACGCTTGTCCATCTCCCTTAACTTCTTCTTGCCATAGATGTAGTCGCCGTTTTCCGAACGGTCACCGTTGCCTGCGGCCCAGGACACCACCTTCACCAGCTCGGGGCGCTCCACCTTCACCAGCCGTTCGAACTCCTCCCGCATCAGACGGTGGCCGTCCCGGGTCATGTAGTTCTTGGTACCTGCGGGGATGGGCGGTGCGCCGACCTCCAGCTCGTCCTCGTCCTGATCGGTTTCCTTGGTGAATGCCTTGCTCATGGTGCGGTGCGTGACGAAAAAAGCCAGGGGACGCCATGATAATGCGCCAACCCAATACCGTTGTACTGCTTTGTCCGCTGTTTGGCATAATGCCGGGGCGGTTGGCTGCGGTAACGGATGCATTGGCCAATCAACCCATCGAGGATTGCGAATCGATTTCCCTTGAATGGAAAAGACGCCCCCCGGAGTACAGCAGGCATGTCGAAAAATACCGAAAAAGCCGCATCCCTGGAACAGGAGGAACTGCGGGGCATTTCCAGGACCGTGGCCGAGATCGAATGGCTGCTGCTGGTGTTGGTCCTGTTCTACTACGCCTTCGGCGGCGGCGCTACCGAGGACAAGCCGGCCATCGTGGCCGGCTTGCTGGCCTACGCCGCCTGCGTCATGGGTTTCCGCTACGCCCATTTCTTCAAGACCGAATCCCGCTGGAAAATCGCCGTGGAGACCTGGATCATGACGGGTTTTGTCACCTGGTCCCTGTGGCACACCGGCAAGCTGGACAGCCCCCTGATCAATTCCTACCTGTTGGTGGTGATCACCAGCGCCCTCACCCTGGGCAAGCTCACCACCCTGCTGGAACTGGTGTTGATCGCCGTCTGTTTCATGGCCCTGGGTGATCTGTCCTCCATTGCCGAAGTCACTTCTCTGGCCTACGCCGGCGGCCTTTTCGCCCAGTTCGCGCCCTTTGTGCTGGTGGCCTATATCACCACCATGTTCGCCTCGGACATCCGCTACGGTCTCAACAAGGCCAAGCTCATGTCGGAAACCGACGAACTCACCGGCGTCCTCAACCGCCGCGGTTTTTCCATCGTCGCCGACCGCCTGTTCGGCCAGGCCGTGCGCTACGAGCGCGCCCTGTCCATCCTCATGGTGGACTGCGACAACCTGAAAACGGTGAACGACGCCCACGGCCACAAGGCCGGCGACAACTTATTACAGGCCATGGTGAAAAGCATCCAGGGCCAGTTGCGCTACACCGACGTGCTGGCCCGCCATGGGGGCGATGAATTCATCCTGCTGCTGCCGGAAACTCCTGCCGCCGGAGCAGCAGATGTGGCAGAACGCATTCGCAAGGCGGTGGAAACCACCCTACTGCATGCGGATGGCGTTGCCGTACGCACCACAGTGAGCATAGGCTGCGCCAGTTTCCCCGATGATGGCCGCACCCTGGATGCCCTGCTGGCCGGGGCGGACCGCCATATGTATCAGGCCAAGACCGGCGGCCGCAATCAGGTGGTGCGGCACACCGGAAACTAGTTCTCCAGGCGGCACGTTCGCCTTCAGCCGCCCGTTTTACCTAAGCGAAAACACCACCCGGCCGGCCGGCGCTTTCTCCTTGCCTTCTTCCAGTCGCGCCGAGCGCAGGAAGATGCGGTCCAGGGGCACGCCGCCCTTTTCCGCCAACCAGGTTTGGACCCGCTGCCCCCGATCTTCGGCGAGACTGAGCAGATCGCTATCGTCAGCAGGTAGGTAGGTCAGCAACAGCGTTTCCATCTCCGCCAGGGGCAGACTCTTGTTGAGCCCGAGCATGTTGCGCGGTTTTTCCTTGAAGTCTTCCGCCTTGTACACCTTCTCCAGATAGGCCGGATATTCGTCTTTCGTGATCTGCACGTCGGAGAGCTTGCCGCCGGCCTTGCCCTGGCGCGCCAGCTCAGCCTGTTTCAAGGTGCGCATCTTGCGGTCCAGCAATGCGCGGCGATAGCCGGGTCGGTCGGTGGCGGGATCGGCCATGCCGGTGATTTCCAGCTTCAGCCCGGGACGATCGGCCATGGCTTTCGAGATGGATTGAAGGCGGGTTTCCATTTCGGGCGCAATCATCGCCCGCCCGGCGGGGAAGTCGATCTGGGACAGATCCTCGCCGCCGCCGAAGAGATTGCCGAGCAGGGCGAAGGGCGCAGTGACGGCCTTGACGATGAGGTTGCCGAGTACCTTGAGGATGATGCCGCCGATGCTGAACTGCGGATCATTGAGGGAGCCGCTGATGGGCAGGTTGATGTCGATCTCGCCGCGCCCGTTGCGCAGCAGGGCCACGGCCAGGTTCACCGGCACATCGAGGGCATCCTTGCTTTCCACCTTGTCGCCGAAGGTGAGTTGATCGAGGAATACATGGTTTTCCGCCGTCAGCAGCCCCTTGTCCACCTTGTAGTTCACATCCACGGAGAGCTTGCCTTTCTCGATAGCGTAACCGACGTAGCGGCCCGAGTAGGCGGAGAAGGCAGGCAGGTCGATGCTGCGCGCGGAAGCGCGGATAGCCAGATTGATGGGACTGGACAGGGGATCGACCTGGCCACTGATGTCCAGGGGCGCGGTGCGCTCCACCTTGCCATGCAGTTCCACCGGACTCAGGGTGCCCGCCGCCAGGGCGCCCACGCGGCCGCTGAGGTTGGTAATGCGGGTGGAGTAATTGGGCTTGATGAAGTGGTCAGTGAAATTCACAGCTCCCCCATCGAGGCTGATCTTGCCGACCTTGATGACGGGCGCCAAGGGATCTTTGGCCGGCGCATCTTTAGCGGCTGTAGCCGTGGTAGCGGGTGCTGCTGGCGGGGAAGTAGAAGCGGCCACCGCGGGCATCGGCTGGGCGGGTTCGTCATGTTTGACGATATCTTTCAGGTTGAGCTGCCCCTTGGCGTTGATAAGCACCTTGGCGAAAAAGTCCTTCATAGCCACGTCACCCATGTTCACGGCAAGGGGATGGCCGGCGCTGGCCGTCTTCACGCTGAGGCCGCTGAACTGGAGGCTCTTCCAGCGCAAGAGGTCGTCGGCATTCAGGTTGTCGAGCACATTGAAATCGCCAAGCATGAGGTCGCCGCCGATATCGCCGGCACCGTCCTGCCAATGCACATGGCCCTTGAAGCTGATGTCACCCTTGGTCAGCAGGGCATTGAAACGCTCCGCCGCCCAGCCTTGCAGCGCCACCAGTTCCAGTTGCTTGATGTCCACGTTGACGTCGGCGTCGCCCTTCAGCCCGGCCTTACCTTCGATGAACAGGCTGCCGCGCTTGTTGACCTCGGCCTTGAGTGACAGGGCAATGGGCTCGCTCTTGTCAGAAGCCACGGCACCGATATCCACCGACAATCCGCCCACGCTGAGGGGTAGGGCTTTGGGAACGGTGCTGTCTTCAAAACGGACACTGCCATCGGCCAGGGCGATCTTGCCCACGGTCCAGTGCCAGGGTTTCGCAACGGACTTGGTCCCAGCCTGTTTGTCGCCCTTTGCTGCTGGGGCTGCATTCTTGGCGGCAGCGTCGCCCTTGTCCAGGCTGGAAAAATCCAGGCTACCGGGGCCGCTGCGCAGCAGGGAAACATCCGGTTGCGTCAGCACGATCTGGCCCACGTCGGCCTGCTGCTTGAACACGTCCACCTGAATGTTCTTCAGGGCCAGGCTGGCCGCCTTGGTTTTGACGTGGCTGTCCAGCAGGGAGGCATTGAAGTCCTTCAAGATCAGGTCGCCGGCAATCTTGAGGGCCGGATCCCCTACCCCGGGCTTTTCGAAATTCACTGTGAGGCGGGTAGCGAGTTTGAGGGATTGCAGCTTGAGGGGCAGCTTGGCATAGGCCGTGAGCGGCGTCAGATCCAGGTCTTCCAAATCCAGGTTGACCTGGGCGTCATGACCCTGGGCGAAGGGCCGCAGCTTGCCATCGAGGCTGAAGGCGGCACCATTGATTTTGGCGACGAACTTGGGCTCGACGAATATTTCCACCTGGGACGGAATGTTGGCGACAAAGGGCACCCCCAGGGTAATGTCGCTGACGGTCTGCTTGCCGCCGGTAACCTTGTCGTCCCATTCGATGCGGCCGCCTTCGAGTTGGATGTTGCTGACGGAAAATTCCGGGGTGGGTTTGTCATCCTTGGGCTTGTTGAGCCATTCGTCCAGCAGGTCGGAGATGTTCAGGCGCTGGGCGGATTCCCGCACCAGATGGATTTCCGGCTGCACCAGGCGGACTTCGCTGACCACCGGGATGCCCCGCGCCAGGGAGGTGGACGAGATGTTGATGTAGAGGGACTTGAAGGCCAGCACGTCGCCCACCTTGAAACCTTCCACGGTGGCGGACAGGGTGTAAGGGGAAACGGAGATACGTTCCACCGTCACCGGGCGGTGCAGTTTTTCCGAGAGCAGGGTTTCCACCTTGCCCTTGGCAAATCCCGGCAACCAGAAATAACCCAGGAGGCCAAACAGCAGGAACAGGGCGGCAAAGGCGAGACCACCCATGCGCAACAGCCGCCGCCGACGTTGGTAGAAGGCAGTTAAAGCTGGAAGCACGGTCATGGCGTTCTCCTAGGAAGCCTGCTTGATGGCCAGCACGGCCTGGTTGCGCAGGGTCTTAAGCAACTGCAACTCCTTTTCCGGAATGCGGATGTCGCCGGCCTTGTCCTTGTCGCAATAGATCAGGGCTACAGGATTGCCCTTGATGGTGAGGGGAAACAGGGCGAATGTTTTTGCGGGAATGCGCTCCCGGTACCAGGCGGGAATCTTGTCGGCGATCTTGGCGTCGTCGATGTCGGTAATCAGGATGTCCGCATTCTTGCTCACGGCCAGGTGAAAGACATCGGGGCTGAAGGTCATGGGGAAACGGAATTTCTTCACCAGTTCGCTGGTATCCGGGCCGAAACCGAAGCGGCCGATCATTTGCCCGGCCTTGGCATCCTTGAGACAGAGCAGCACCCGCTTGAAGCCCATGGCCCGATACATGGTTTCGAGGATGATGCGCAGGATGTCGTTGAGGGAAAAATCGTCCACCAGGGAATTGCTGATGTCCTGGATGCCCGCTGTCAGCACCGCCTCCACATCGTGGGTCGGTCCCGCTTCCAGATCGGTATCTTCGGCGAAGGCGGCCAGGGAATCGTTGAGCAGGGTCTGGGCCAAGGTGCGGTCCATGGTATCGCCCTTCTCTCCCGCCTTGGCCTTGGCGGCTTCCGGGTTGACTTCGTCGCCGGTGAGGCTGGGGTGGTTGAACACCGTGAGCTGACGGGCGAAGGGACTTTGCTTGAGGTTGACGTGGAGGATGGAGGCCACCTGGGCCAGTTCCTCCGACGACTTTTCCACCACCGCCTTGATCTGCGGCTCCCCCATCTGCAAGCTGGCGGAGAAACGGTCCGCTACCGCCTTGAGGGCGCGGTTGCGACTCTCGGGCGTCGTGTTGGCCGAAATCATGTCGCACATCTCATTGGCGAAGCCGGCGATCACCCGCAGGGTTTCCTCCTGGGTGGCTGGCTTGCGCACCTGCCCCTCCGGCAACTTGCGCATGCTGTTGGGTATCGATGGCGGGAAACCCCAGGTGCGGGCGATGCCGATGCCCAGTTCCTCATAGGGCAGGCCCAGCACCTGGGCCGAGGCCTGGGTTTCGTTGATTTTTTTCTGCTGCATGAGGATGCGGATGGTTTCCACCTCCTCGGGGAAATAGAACTGGGCCAGCATCTGCCCCAGGTTGTGGAACAGGGCGCAGATGAAGGCCTCTTCCGCTTCCCGGTTGCCGATCTTCTGCCCGGTGTCCCGCGCCAGGAGGCCGGCCAGGTTGGCCCGCAGGAAGGCCTCCTTCAACTCCCGGGCGTTGCCCTTGTCCTGCAAATGCTCGAACAGCAACACGGTAATGGCGATGTTGCGGATGGCATCGAAGCCCAACACGATCACCGCCCGGGACACCGTGCTGATGTTGCCGCCGCCAGCCTGGCGATAATAGGCCGAGTTCACCAAGCGCAGGATCTTGTTGGTGAGGGCGTAGTCCTTGAGGATGGTATTGGACAGGCGATTGATGCTCTCCTTGTCGGAGTTGGTCAGCTTGTTGATGGCCGACACGGAATCCGACAGGGCGGGGAAGTCACTCTTGTGGCGCATGCGCCGCAGCAGGAATTCCAGGGTGCTTTGCTTCTGCGCTTCGGCATCTTCCGCCACCGGCGCACTACCGGCACCAAGATACTGGTCCAGGGCGAGGCGCATCTGGCCCGCATCGGCGAAGCGCCGGGAAGGATCCCGGGCGCAGGCCTTCAGGGCAATGTCCGCCAGTTTCTCGTCCAGGCCCGGCGGAGTCGTCACCTCTTCATTGAGGATGCGGTAGAGAATCTGCCCAACGGTATTGCCCTGCACCACCTTGCGCGCCGTCACCATCTCCAGCAGGATCAGGCCGGCAGCGTACACATCCACCTGCGGGCTGACGATGCGATCCTTGACGTATTCGGGGGCCAGGTAAGAGGGCGTTCCCATCAGACCCTGCTGGGCCGCATCGGCCGCATCGCTGACCTGGCTGGCGATGCCGAAGTCCATGACCCGGGGCGTGCCGGCGGCATCGATCAGGATGTTGGAAGGCTTCAGGTCGCGGTGGATGATGCCCAGACTATGGGCTTGGGTCAGGGCATCCACCACTTGACGCAGCATCGCCGCAGCGGCCACCGGATCCAGGGGACCTTCATCCCGCAGCTTGTCCGCCAAGGTCGGCCCCTGCACATACTCGAACACCAGATAGGGGTCGCCCCCCTGCTCTCCCGCATCGAAGATGGGCACCACGTTGGCGTGGCGCAGCTTGCTCACCATGCGCGCCTCGGCCAGCAACATGGCATTGAGGTGGGCCTCCGATGCGGAGAAGTGCATGGTCTTGATCGCCACTTCCCGCTGCAATTGCGGATCCCAGGCCAGGTAGACCACGCTCTGGGCACCCCGGCCCAGCTCGCGACGGATTTCAAAGCGACCGATGGTCTGGCTCATATTT
>RXJP01000124.1:36492-39826 GCA_003963315.1 Rhodocyclaceae bacterium
AACCGATCAGCACCACTTGCTGCACTGTGACCCGAAGTTCGGCCCGCTTGTGCAAGCCGGGTATCAAATCGGCCACAGCCACATAGATCATACTGGCGGCGGCCAGGGACAACATCACCGGCACCACCCCCTGGGCGGAGGACAGGGCGAAATAAGCCAACAGGCCGCCGACCAAGGTGGCGAAGCTGGACAACAGATTGAACACCACCGCTTTGCGCCGGGAATAGCCCGAGTGCAGCAGGATGACGAAATCCCCCACTTCCTGGGGAATTTCATGGGCGATCATGGCCAGGGCGGTGACGATACCCAGCTTCAAATCCTCCATGAAGGCCGCCGCGATCAGCACACCATCCACGAAATTGTGGAAGGTATCCCCCACGGTGATGAGCAGTCCGCTACGGCCATGATCGTGGCCATGGGAATGGCCGTGGGTATGACCATGGCCGTGGTTGTGGCTCTGTAACTGGGGCTCGTGGCCCTCGCAATCCTCGAAGTGGCAGTGGCGCCACAGCACCAGCTTTTCCAGGATGAAGAATCCCAGCAGGCCGGCCAACACCCAGGCCGCGGCGGTGGCGGCATCGCCGGACGCCGTCATGGCATGGGGCAGCACTTCGAGGAAGGAAGCTCCCAACAAGGCGCCGACGGCATAACTGACCAGCATGGGCACCCAGGCCGATTTGGCCGAGAAGGCGAACAAGGCGGCTGCCAGCACACTGAGTGCACCACCGGCCAGGGAACTCAACACTATCCATTGCAGGGTGGTCATGGGCGACAATATTGTTATAGCTGTGGGTGGTCGATTATAGTCGGGATAACCCGCCAAAGCCCCATGGGGCGCAGCTTTTAGGACTTGTCCTGCGGTGTCTCCAACCAGATCAGACTGGCCATGCGTCCGGTCGCACCGTCACGGCGATAGGAAAAGAACTCCTCCTTTTCCTGCCAAGTACACCGCTCCCCGCCATGGACCCGCCGCACCCCAGCGTCGAGCAAACGCTGACGCGCCAAACCATACAGATCGCACAGCCATTTGCCGTCCGTTGCCGGAATGGCGGTGAATGCCGAGGTCGCGGCCGGGTGGTGGGCAACGAAAGCTTCCCTCACTTCGCTGCCCACTTCGAACGCCGCTGGACCGATGGCAGGACCGAGCCAAGCCATGAGGTGCAACGGCGCTTCCGCCATGGCGGCCACCGTGGCTTCGATCACCCCGTTGAGCAGGCCGCGCCAACCGGCATGAGCGGCGCCCACCACAGTACCGGCGTCATTGCAGAACAAAACCGGCAAACAGTCCGCCGTGAGAATGGCGCATACGGTTGCAAGCTCCCGGGTCACAGCGGCATCCGCTTCCAGTGGCGCATCACTGCCCTTGTCCCCGAGCAGATCCACGCAGCGGATGCCGTGCACCTGTCGCAGCCAGACCGGATCGGCAGGCAGGCGGGCATCCTGCCGCAATTGTCGACGATTGGCCGCCACCGCCTGAGGATCATCTCCCACATGGTCCCCCAGGTTGAGACTGGCATAGGGAGAAACGCTGACGCCGCCAAGGCGAGTGGTGGTGACCGCTCGCACCGTAGCCGGCGCCGGCCAGTGGGGCTTCAGAAAGCCTGTCATGGGCCCTTGCGCAGCGCCATCAGCAATTGATCGAAATCGTCCGGCAAGGGACTTTCCCAAACCATGGCCGCCCCTGTCGCCGGGTGGATCAGCCCCAGTTGCCGGGCATGGAGCGCCTGGCGGGGGAAGGCATCCAGCAACGGGCTGCCGCTCTTGCGGCGGCCGTATACCGGATCGCCCACCAGGGGATGTCCCAGATGGGCCATGTGCACCCGGATCTGATGGGTACGCCCGGTATCGAGACGACACTCCACCAGGGTACAGGTGGGGAAACGCTCTTCAACGGCATAGTGGGTGTGGGCTTCGCGACCATTGCGCACCACGGCCATTTTGGTTCTTTGCGTGGGATGACGGCCCAAGGGTTGATCCACCAATCCCTGCCCCGTCAACTGCCCCAAGACCAGGGCCAGGTAGTGGCGCTTGACCGTACGGGCCTGGAGTTGCCGGACAAGGTGGGTCTGGGCCTCCAAGGTCTTGGCCACCACCATCAGGCCGCTGGTGTCCTTGTCCAGGCGATGGACGATGCCGGCCCTGGGCAAGGCCGCCAAGGCAGGATCATGGTGCAACAGGCCGTTTTGCAAGGTGCCGCTCCAGTTGCCGTTGCCCGGGTGCACCACCAGCCCGGCTGGCTTGTCCACCACCAAGATCTGCCCATCCTCAAAGACAATGGGAAACGTCAGCGCTTCCGGCAGGCAGTCCGACGTTGCCGCCGATTCGGGCAGCAACAGTTCCACGGCTTCTCCGCCCCACACCTTCTGCTTGACCTCAGAGGGCTCCCCATCCAGCAAGGCCAGCCCGTCTTTTATCCAAGTCTGCAGACGGCTACGGGAATGTTCTGGAAACAAGGTGGCCAGCACCACGTCGAAACGTTGCCCGCTGCAGGCGTCGGGCACCAGGCGTTGGGACGACGATAGGCCGGGTGTGACGGGGTTCGGGAGTACGGCTGGGCTATAATCCGCCGCGTCCTTTTTAGAGGCATTCATCATGCGTAGTTTAGCGGTTCTTGCGATTCTGCTTTCCCTGCTTTCCGGTTGCGGCCTGTTACCCGACAAAATCGACGAAACGGCCGGTTGGTCCGCCAGCAAGCTCTATTCGGAAGCCCATGACGCCATGACCGATGGTGGCTACGACAAGGCAATCAAGTATTTCGAAAAGCTGGAAGCCCGCTTCCCCTATGGCCGCTATGCCCAGCAGGCCCAGATTGAAGCCGCCTATGCCCACTACAAGCAAAACGAGGCCCCCGCCGCCATTGCCGCCTGCGACCGCTTCATCCGCCTCCACCCCAATCATCCCAATGTGGACTACGCCTATTACCTGAAGGGACTGGCGAACTTCAATGAGGACCAAGGCCTGCTTGGCGCCATCAGCCAGCAGGACATGACGGAACGGGACCCCAAGGCCTTGACGGAAGCCTTCCTGGCTTTCAAAGAATTGGTGACCAAGCTGCCGGAGAGTCGCTACGCCTCAGATGCCAGCCAACGCATGAGCTACCTAGTCAATGCCATGGCGTCCCATGAAGTCCATGTGGCCCGCTACTACTTGAACCGCGGCGCCTACGTGGCGGCAGTCAACCGCGCCCAGGATTCCATCAAGACCTATCCCGAAGCGCCCGCCAATGAGGAGGCGCTGTTCATCGTGGTGAAGTCCTATGACAAGTTGGGGATGAACGATTTGCGGGATGATGCGGAACGCGTCATGCGCAAGAACTTCCCCAAGAGCCCCTACT
>RXJP01000017.1 GCA_003963315.1 Rhodocyclaceae bacterium
CCACGGTAATGCTGCCTAGGTGAGCATCCTGGCCTATGCTCACCGTGACCGACCCTTTGGGGCGGTTGTAGTTGATCGCATTGGAGAGGAGATTGATCGCCACCTGCTTGAGGCGGGTGCGGTCGGCCCAGACATAAACAGGATCGCCAGGCAGTTTGCCATGGATGCTGATGTCCCGTTGTTGGGCGATGGGCTGCACCAGCAGCAGGCATTCTTCCAGCAGGTCGGCCAGATCGACCTGGGTGATGGTCAGTTCCACCCGGCCGGTCTCGATGCGGGCGAGGTCGAGTACTTCGTTGATGAGCGCCAGCAGGTGCCAGCCCGCCTTGAGTATCTGCGCCACGTTTTCCTGTTGCGAGAGCGTCAGGTGGTCCACCTCGTCGGTTTCCAACAACTGACCGAAGCCGATGATGGCATTGAGTGGGGTCCGCAGCTCGTGGCTCATGCGGGACAGGAATTCGGTCTTGGCCTCGTTGGCCTTTTCCGCTTCGTCCTTGGCGATTTGCAGCGCATCCAGCGCCGCGCGCCGCTTGCGTTCGCCGCGCAGGCCGTCGATCAGGCTGGCGCAGGCGGTAGTCATGGGTTGCAGCAGGGCCACCGAGGTTTCATCGTAACCGCCGGGCCGATTGGCCAGGGCCAGCACCCCCACGACTTCGCCGCCGCGATAAAAGGGTAGGCCCAGGATGTGGTTCAGGGGCGGGTGCCGGGTGGAGAGGCCGTCTGCGGCATTTTCCCGATGGTTGATGATGATCGGGCCGCCTGCACCGATGATTTTCTGGAACAGGGGATGGGCGACGCAACCATTCATGCTGTGGGCCATGTGGTTCACGCAATCGGGATTGCCTTGGGCGTCCCGCGCCTGGGAGCGCACCGCAAAGAGACGCAGCGTGGATTTGCCGGCGCCATCGGGGAGCATTTCTCCCATCAGGCCGAAACCGCTGTCGGTGAGGTCGATCACCGCCGCCAACAGGTCGGAGAACGCGGCTTCCGGGCCGGCGCCGGACAACATGTCGGACTGCGCCCCGGACATGGCGGCGAGCAATTGCTCAGACCGCTTTTGCCGGGTCACGTCGGTGCGGATGGAGACGTACTGGTAGATGCGGCCGCTTTCGTCAAGGAAGGGGACGATGGTGGACTGTACCCAATACAGGTGCCCATCCTTGCGCCGGTTGCACACTTCGCCCTGCCAGACGCGATTGGCGGAAATGGTTTCCCACATGGACTGGAAGAAGCCCGGGGGATGCTGGGCCGAGCGGACGACGCGGTGGCTCTGGCCGATCAATTCCTCGCGGCTGTAGCCGGAGATCTCGCAGAACTTGTCGTTGACGTAAGTGATGCGGCCCGTGGGGTCGGTGATGCTGACGATGGCATGGCTGTCCAGCGCCAGCTTCAGGTTTTCCGTGCGGAAATCCCGTGTGGTCAGGGGGGCGGCGTCAATCGAATTCGACGACAACGGTATTGCCTTCTGAATTGAAACTCAGGGAACGGGCCCAGAAATTGGACACACGAACCAGCCCGCCGTTGCCGGGTAGGTCTTGGTACTTGAAGCCCGGCCCCGAGTCCCGCATCTGGAAGCGCCAGCGCGGTCTCGCCTGATCGGGGGAGGGCGGCAGCACATCCAGCGCCAGGGTGACGCATCCTTGGGACAGGGTGGCCAAGCGTTGTTGGCGCAGGTCCCGCCACTGGCTCCAGCGGGATTCATGCTGCCCCAGGGCAGCCCGGCTTTCCATGCCCAGCAGGCCGTAGTCCAGCGCATTGGCCAGGAGTTCCTTGACCGTGGAGAAGAAGGAACCGAGGCGATTGGCAGGCACCAGTTTCACGCTGCTGAGCAGCGTGACCACGTTGGACAAAAGATCGGGATCGCGTAACTGGTCGGGAGATAGCGTCAGTTGAAAAGAGGAAGGAAAGCTTGACGCCGCGGTCGGCGAGCCTTTGGCGGCTTCCGCGGCGCTAGCGCCGACGGGCCATTCCGGAATGGTGAGCACGGCGATGGAAGCGTCGTCCTTGGCCGGCCGTCCGGCCCGGTGCCTGTCATAAGCGGCCAGCACCGAGGCCATCCGGCTGTCGTCGGCATGGGCCGCCCCCAGCGCCGCCAGCATGCCGGTCACGCCGAATTCCTTGTTATTGCCGGACAGGGCTTCCACCAAACCGTCCGAGCAGAGCACCACCTGGTGGCCCGGCAGGGCGAAGGCGGTGGCGGGCTGGTAGGCATCCTGTTCCGGGGATTGCAAGCCGAAGGGTAGATAGGCGGATGGAAAGGCCCGCAGCAAGGTGCCTTGGTGGGAAAGTTGATGGGCGGGAGGCATGCCCGCGTTGAGCACTTCCAGCAGCATCTTGGTCGGATCGGTGCGCACCAGCACAGCGGCGACAAAGTTCGAGGGCGGCAGGAAGTGGTGTAAACGCTGGTTGATTTCCCGGGCGATACGTCCCAGGGAATGGCCTTGTTCGCTCAAGGTCTGGAAAGTGCTGACCAAGGGGAGCACGGTGGTGGCCGCATCCAGGCCGTGACCGGCGGCGTCGGCCAGCATCAGATACAGGGAACCATCCGGTCCCTGGGCCGCGCTGACCAGGTCGCCGCTGAAGACGTCGTTGGGCATGACGCGGAATTGGATGTGGCGCTGGGCGATGTTTTCCATGCGCATCAGCCGGTTGAATATCTTGGCCGAGGTCTGCTTTTGTTGTTCGTTGATGGCCTGGGCGTGGGCGAGGTCGCTGTTCTTGTGCTCCAGTTCCCTTTGCAGCGCGGCGATGCGCTGCATGGCGGCGATCTTGGATTCCAGCAGGGACAGGTCCACCGGCTTGACCAGATAGTCGTCCCCGCCGGCGGCCAGTCCTTTCACCATATCCGGCGTGCGGCCGATGGCGGAAAGGAAAATCAAGGGCACCCAACGTCCCCGGTGGCCGCCGCCGACACGGATGCGCCGGGTGGTTTCGAAGCCGTCCCAACCGGGCAGCATGACGTCCATCAGCACCAGGTCGGGTTCCACGCGTTCATAGAGCGAAAGCGCTTCCTCGCCCGTGTGGGCCAGAACGATCTGGTGTCCCTTGCGACTCAGGGCCTTTTCCAGGAAGAGCAAATTGGCATCGTCATCGTCGACAACGAGAATCCGCAGTTGCGCGGGACCGGCAGCGAACATGGATGCTCCGTAGGACAGCGGTGGGGGTAACGGAATTCCCACCCTCACCGCCGCATCGTTATGGTAATTGGCCTACCGAGTATAAGGGTATTAGCAATTAATGGAGTACTGTCATACGGCAGCCGGAATCACCTCGTCGAACACCAGCTTGACCTGTTGGTCCGGCGGGCAGTCCGGATCGAAGTCCACCGTCACCTTGCCGCCGTGGGCCAGGCGGCCGAACAGCAGTTCGTCCGCCAGGGCGGAACGGATGGTGTCCTGGATCAGGCGTGCCATGGGGCGGGCGCCCATGAGCGGATCGAAGCCCTTTTCCGCCAGCCAGGCGCGCAGGGCGTCGGTGAAGATGGTTTCCACCTTCTTCTCGTGGAGCTGCCCCTCGAGCTGCATGAGGAACTTGTCCACCACCCGCAGGATGATTTCGGTATCCAGCGCGCGGAAGGAGATGATGGCGTCCAGCCGGTTGCGGAACTCCGGCGTGAACATGCGCTTGATGTCCGCCATCTCGTCGCCGGCCTGCTTGCTGCTGGTGAAGCCGATGGTGGCTTTCTGCAAGGCCTCGGCGCCGGCATTGGTGGTCATGATGATCACCACATTGCGGAAGTCAGCCTTGCGTCCGTTGTTGTCGGTGAGCGTGCCGTGGTCCATCACCTGGAGCAGGATATTGAACACGTCCGGGTGGGCTTTTTCAATTTCGTCCAACAGCAACACCGCATGGGGTTTCTTGGTCACCGCCTCGGTGAGCAGACCGCCCTGGTCGAAGCCGACATAGCCCGGAGGCGCGCCGATCAGCCGGGAGACGGCGTGGCGTTCCATGTACTCGGACATGTCGAAACGGATCAGCTCAATACCCATGCAATAGGCCAGTTGCCGCGCCACCTCGGTCTTGCCGACGCCGGTGGGGCCGGAGAAGAGGAAGCTGCCGATGGGCTTTTGCGGGCTGCCGAGACCGGAGCGGGACATCTTGATGGCCTTGGCCAGGGCATCGATGGCGGCATCCTGGCCGAACACCATGTTCTTCAGGTCGCGGTCCAGGTTCTTCAAGGAAGAGCGGTCGTCCGCCGTGACATGCTGGGGCGGGATGCGGGCGATCTTGGCCACCACTTCCTCGATCTCCTGCTTGCCCACCAGCTTCTTCTGCTTGGATTTGGGCAGGATGCGCTGGGCGGCACCGGCTTCGTCGATGACGTCGATGGCCTTGTCCGGCAGGTGCCGGTCGGTGATGAACTTGGCCGCCAGTTCCGCCGCGGTGGTGATGGCGGCGGCGGAGTACTTGATGCCGTGGTGCTCTTCGAAGCGGGACTTGAGGCCGCGCAGGATGGCCACGGTTTCATCCACCGAGGGTTCGTTCACTTCCACCTTCTGGAAGCGACGGGAAAGGGCGTGGTCCTTCTCGAACACGCCGCGGAATTCGGTATAGGTGGTGGCGCCGATGCACTTCAGGCTGCCCGAGGAGAGGGCGGGCTTGAGCAGGTTGGAGGCATCCAGGGTGCCGCCGGAGGCCGCGCCGGCACCAATCAACGTGTGGATCTCGTCGATGAACAGGATAGCCTTGGGGTTGTCCAGCAACTGCTTCAACACCGCCTTGAGGCGTTGTTCGAAATCGCCCCGGTACTTGGTGCCCGCCAGCAGGGAGCCCATGTCCAGGGAATACACCGTGGCTTCCGCCAGCACTTCCGGCACGCGGCCTTCGACGATGCGCCAGGCCAGGCCTTCGGCGATGGCGGTCTTGCCGACACCGGCCTCGCCCACCAGCAGGGGGTTGTTCTTGCGCCGGCGGCAGAGGGTCTGGATCACCCGTTCCACTTCCTTCTCGCGGCCGATCAGGGGGTCGATCTTGCCGGACAGGGCCTGCTCGTTGAGGTTCTGGGTGTAGCTGTCCAGGGCGGATTTCTTCTCGTTGGTTTCCGTCTCGGTTTCCGCCGGTTCCTCGGGCTTGCCGGCAGGCTGTTCCCGCTTGGCGATGCCATGGGAAATGTAATTCACCACGTCGAGGCGCGACACATTCTGCTTTTGCAGGAAGTACACCGCGTGGGAATCCTTCTCGCCAAAGATGGCCACCAGCACATTGGCGCCGGTGACTTCCTTCTTGCCGGAGGACTGCACATGCAGGATGGCGCGCTGGATCACGCGCTGGAAGCCCAGGGTGGGCTGGGTGTCGATGTCCTCGGTGCCGGGCACGATGGGCGTGTGCTCGTCGATGAAGGCGGAGAGTTCCTTGCGCAGTTCGTCCACATTGGCGGCGCAGGCGCGCAGCACCTCGGCGGCGGAAGGATTGTCCAGCAGCGCCAACAGCAGGTGCTCGACGGTGATGTATTCATGGCGCTTCTGCCGTGCTTCGACAAAAGCCATGTGGAGGCTGACTTCGAGTTCCTGGGCAATCATGTGTTTTCCTCCATCACGCAGGCCAGCGGGTGCTGGTGCTGCCTTGCAAAAGCGCTAACCTGTTCCACCTTGGTCGAGGCCAGATCCTTGGGGTAGATGCCGCAAACCCCTTTTCCTTCCCTATGAACTTTGAGCATGACAAGGGTCGCCTGTTCCCGGTTCATGGAAAAGAACTTCTCCAGCACCACGATCACGAAGTCCATCGGCGTGAAGTCGTCGTTGAGCAGCAACACCCGATAGAGCGGCGGCGGTTTGACACGGCTCTTGCGGGGTTCGAGAACAACGCTGTCCTCACGTTGAGTGGTTTCCTTCCGATCAGGCATGGTTTCATTCTAATGCGATTGTTTCGCCGGATTTCAAGGTTCTTGGGGCAGATTAAGGGCAGATTCTTGGCGGCTTTCCCTCCGGGAACCTCGGGCCATAACGCTTGGTTGTTGTTCTGCAACAGGAATTTCCCCGGGCAAGAAAAAAGGATGGAATTCCTCGCCTGACTGCGGAAGGCGTCGGCACCGGCCTCAGGGGCGTTTTACCCAATACACCAGGGGCTCGCCCAAGGCGGCGGGTTTGGCGGTGGTCGCCGCGGTCAGGGGCGGAACGCCGGCCGCGGCGACCACCTTGCCCACATAGCCGTTGCGGAACCCGTCCCGGTGGTTGCCGGTGTTGTAGGCGGAGATGGCGGCGCGCAGGGCCACTTGGCCGAGGCCATAGCGGCGGGCCGCATCGGCGTAGTTCTCGGACAGGATGCGGGCGCCGGCGCTCAGGTTGGTGCAGGGGTCGAGCAATTGGTCCACGCTGGCGTTGAAGCGGGCCAAATGGGCCGAATTCACCTGGGCCAGGCCGATGTCCACCGAATATCCCTTGCCCACCAACCAGCTTGCCCAGGCAACGGCTTCCTGGCGCGAAGCGGGTTGCCGGGCCAGGCGCTGCTTGCCGTTTACGTTGAGGGCCAGGGGGTTGCCGCCGGATTCGACCCGGATCACCGCCATCATGGTGCTGGGCGCCACATTGGGCGCGCATTGCAGGACAAGTTGTTCCAACCCCGGCAGCACGGGTGTTATCCCGATACGCCGAATAAGCGTTCGAGCAGGGACGGGCGCTTTTGACGGGTCAATCCCTTGCGCAGGGATTGGTTTTTCCATTGCAGCTCCCGCGCCAGTTGCACCGCCACCATGTATTGGAGCTGGCGGGCCAGGGAAGGGGAGAGGAGGAAGAGGGCGTGGTAACGCTCCGGCGTCAGCGCCGCCACAGTGGCCGGGCCTTCGGCCGTGCAGGTTTCCGGCGAGGGCATGTGCTCCACCAGGGAGAGCAGGCCGAACACTTCGCCATCCCGGGCTTCGCCGGCATCCTGCTCCTCCTGGCTGATGGTGTCGCGGCGGGTGATATGCACCTTGCCGGAGACCAGGATGTACATGGCGGCGCCCTGTTCGCCCTGGGTCAGCAGGCGTTCGC
>RXJP01000043.1:0-204 GCA_003963315.1 Rhodocyclaceae bacterium
CGAAGCACACAGAGCGCCGCTCCACCACGAAAGGACCGAGCCTCTCTGTGGCTCTGTGTCTCTGTGGCCGTGTTTTGCCTTCATCGGCCAAGGTAGACCTCGATGACTTTTTCGTCGGACTGGACCGCCGCCATGGTGCCCTCGGCCAGCGTCTTGCCCTCGTGCAGCACGGTGACCGTGCGGTGGGTGGACGCGAGCGTCGCC
>RXJP01000043.1:254-6757 GCA_003963315.1 Rhodocyclaceae bacterium
GTTCCACCACCACCAGGCTGTGCTTGCCGGCGAGGGAGGTGAACAGTTCGCCGGTGCGTTCCGTTTCCTCGTCGGTCATGCCCGCCACCGGTTCGTCCAACAGCAGCAGCTTCGGTTCCTGCATCAGCAGCATGCCGATTTCCAGCCATTGCTTCTGGCCGTGGGAGAGCAGGCCGGCCTGGCGTTCCGCTTGGCTGTCCAGGCGGATCAGGCGCAGGGTGTCGGCGATGCGGTCGCGGTCGGTGTCGTCCAGCACGGCGAACAGGCTGCGCCGCACCCGCTTGTCGGTCTTCATGGCCAGCTCCAGGTTCTCGAACACCGTGTGGCTCTCGAAGATGGTGGGCTTCTGGAACTTGCGGCCGATGCCGGCGTGGGCGATTTCCGCCTCGCTCATGCGGGTCAGGTCCAGGGTCTGGCCGAAGAAGGCGGTGCCGCTGTCGGGCCGCGTCTTGCCGGTGATGATGTCCATCATCGTGGTCTTGCCGGCGCCGTTGGGGCCGATGATGCAACGCAGTTCGCCGGCATCGATGGACAGGGTCAGGTTGTTGATGGCCTTGAAGCCGTCGAAGGCCTTGTTCACTCCATCCAAGTAGAGGATCACGCCGTGGGTGACGTCCAGCACGCTGGCATCCACGGAGCGGCCGAAGTTGGCCGGGGCATCTCCCGGCGGGGCGGTCCTCAGATTGGCAAGGTAGCTCGCTAGACGCTGGTCGCCGGCCGTCATCAGGTCGGGGGTCATGAACGGGCCCCCTGCTTCAGCTTGCGCACCAGGCCGACGACGCCGTTGGGCAGGTAGAGGGTAACGAGCACGAACAGCAGCCCGAGGAAAAACAGCCAGTATTCGGGGAAGGCCATGGTGAAGAAACTCTTGGACAGATTGACGATGGCGGCGCCGATCACCGGCCCGATTAGGGTGGCGCGCCCGCCCACCGCCACCCAGATGGCGATCTCGATGGAATTGGCCGGCGACATCTCGCCCGGATTGATGATGCCCACCTGGGGCACGTAGAGCGCCCCGGCCACGGCGCACAGCATGGCCGACAGGGTCCAGACGAAGAGCTTGTACCAGAGCGGGTTGTAGCCGATGAACATGACCCGCGACTCGGCGTCGCGCACGGCGGCCAGCACCCGGCCGAAGCGGGAGCTCACCAGATACCGCCCGAGCACCAGGGTCAGCGCCAGGGCCAGGGCGGAGAGGGCGAACAGGGTCACCCGCATTTCCGGCGAGGTGATGGAATAGCCGAGGATGCGCTTGAAGTCGGTGAAGCCGTTGTTGCCGCCGAAGCCCGTTTCGTTGCGAAAGAAGAACAACATGGCGGCGTAGGTGAGGGCCTGGGTGATGATGGAGAAGTACACACCCTTGATGCGGGAGCGGAAGGCGAAGAAGCCGAAGATGAAGGCGATCAGCGCCGGCACCACCAGCACCAGCACCAGCGCCCAAAGCAGGGAGTCGCTGCCTTGCCAGTACCAGGGCAGTTGCTTCCAGTCGAGGAAGACCATGAAGTCCGGCAGGTCCGACTGGTAGCTGCCGTCGCGGCCGATCTGGCGCATCAGGTACATGCCGAAGGCGTAGCCGCCGAGGGCGAAGAACAGGCCGTGGCCGAGGGAGAGGATGCCGGCGTAGCCCCAGATCAAATCCATGGCCACGGCGACGATGGCGTAGCAAAGCAGCTTGCCGCCCAGGGTGATGACGTAGCTGGATACGTGGAAGGGGCTGCCTTCCGGCACCAGCAGGTGCAGCGTCGGCAGGAGCACCACGGCGATGGCGAGGAAAACGCCCAGGGCCAGCCAGCCCTGGCGCGTCGTGGCTTGTAGCAGGCGGAGGAGGAAGGGGGGGCGGACCGATCTCATGCGATGTTGCTCCCCGCTACCGTCATTCCCGCGCAGGCGGGAATCCAGGGACGTTCAAAAATACAAGGACCAAGACCCTGGATTCCCCTGTTCAGGGGAATGACGGCTACGGTGAAGGACTGCGCTTTCGTCATTTCAATACCCACTCAGTTCTCCACGAAGCGCCCCTTGAAGGCGAACAATCCCTGGGGACGTTTCTGGATGAAGACGATGATGAACACCAGCACGGCGATCTTGGCGATCACCGCGCCCACCCAGCCTTCGAGGAACTTGCTCACCACGCCGAGACCGAGGGCGGCCCACACCGCGCCGGCCAATTGGCCGACGCCCCCCAGCACCACCACCATGAAGGAATCGACGATGTAGCCCTGGCCCATGTCCGGTCCCACGTTGGCGATCTGCGACAGGGCCACCCCACCCAGGCCGGCGATGCCGGCGCCGAGGGCGAAAGCCAGGGTGTCGATGCGCGAGGTGGGCACGCCGACACAGCCGGCCATGGCGCGGTTCTGGGTGACGGCGCGGACGAACATGCCGAGCCGGGTCTTGTTCATCAGCACCCACACCAGGCTCAGCACGAAGAGGGAAAAGCCGATGATGAAAATGCGGTTGAGGGGCAACACCATGCCCGGCAGCAGTTCAATACCGCCGGACATCCAGCTTGGGTTGGCCAGCTCCACGTTCTGTGCGCCGAACAACACCCGCGCCGCCTGGATCAGGATCAGGGACAGGCCCCAGGTGGCGAGCAGGGTTTCCAGGGGGCGGCCGTAGAGCCAGCGGATCACTGTGCGTTCCAGCACCACGCCCACCAGGGCGGCGCTGAAGAAGGCGACGGGAATGGCCGCCGGCAGATACCAGTCCACCTGCGCCGGCAGGTGGTTGCGGAAGAAGGTCTGCACCAGATAGGTGGCGTAGGCGCCCACCATCAACAGTTCGCCGTGGGCCATGTTGATGACGCCCATCACGCCGTAGGTGATGGCCAGGCCCAGGGCGGCCAGGAGCAGGATGCTGCCGAGGGAAATGCCGGTGAATACCCGGCCCACGTTTTCGCCCAGGGCCAGGCGCGATTCCACCGCGCTCAAGGAGGCATAGGCGGCGCGGCGTACTTGTTCGGCGGGTTCGTTGGCGGCATCGGTAAGGGGCGTCAGCAGGTTGCGGGTGTTGGGGTTGGCACTGGCGCCCAGCGCCTGCACCGCTGCCAGGCGGACCGCCGTGTCCTTGTCGCCCAGGGTGGCTTCGGCATGGGCCAGGGTCAGCAGGGCCTTGATCCTGGCTTCGCTTTCCTTTTCCAGGGCGCGGGCCAGCAGGGGCGCCATCTCCGGCGTCACCCCCGATTGCAGTTCCATGGCGGAGGCGAGGCGCACCGCCGGATCGGGATCGAACAGCTTGAGGGCGGCGAGGGCGTTGGCCACTTCGCCCCGTACCCGGTTGTTGATGGTGATGCCCTCGCCGTTGTCCGGCGCGGGTTTGATCTCGTCGCCGCTGGCGGCGTCGAAGGCGCGTTCGCCATCCAGGCGGTAGAGGCGGCCCGAGGCGACGTACAGGTTGTCTTCATTGAGGGCCTTGAGCACCAGGGCGGCCTCGGGGTTGGCTGTCGCACCCAGTTTCTGGATGGCGGCAATGCGCTTGTCGGCGTCGTCCGCCGCGAGGGGCTTGAGCAAGGCCGGATCGAGGGCGGCCCTGGCCGTGAGAGCGATGCAAAACAGGCAAAGGAAACGAGTCAGGTATCGGGTCATGGTGAATTCGAAGCGCCATCTTGACGGAGTCATGGTCGGCTCCCTCTCCCGTATCAACGGGAGAGGGCGGGGGGTGAGGGAGGGATTGGGCTTATGCCACCCATAACAACTTCTTTCCCCTCACCCTGCCCCTCTCCCACTGACGAGGGAGAGGGAACCTTCTTGCCCGATGCCCGATAGGGTGCTTGCAGAATCGGGAAAAGCAGGAAGGAGCCTGCGCCACGGAAATGCTCATTTGCCTTCCGGTTCATCCTTCTTCTTGTCGTTGCCGGGGATGAAGGGGCTCCAGGGCTGGGCCTTGACCGGGCCGGGGGTCTTCCACACCACGTTGAACTGGCCGTCGCCCTTCACTTCGCCGATGAACACCGGCTTGTGCAGGTGATGGTTCTTTTCATCCATGGAAACCTCGAAGCCGGAGGGGGCCTTGAACTTCTGTCCCGCCATGGCGGCGATCACCTTGTCCACATCGGTGGACTTGGCTTTCTCCACGGCCTGGGCCCACATGTGGATGCCGATGTAGGTTGCTTCCATGGGGTCGTTGGTGACCACGGTGTCGGCCTTGGGCAGGTTGTTCTTCTTCGCCCAATCCTTGTACATCTTGATGAAGGCGGTGTTCTGCGGATTCTTCAGGGATTCGAAGTAGTTCCAGGCGGCCAGGTGGCCCAGCAGGGGCTTGGTATCCACGCCGCGCAGTTCCTCTTCACCCACGGAGAAGGCCACCACCGGCACATCGGTCGCCTTCAGGCCGGCATTGCCCAGTTCCTTGTAGAAGGGCACGTTGGAATCGCCGTTGATGGTGGACACCACGGCGGTCTTCTTGCCTTCGCCGGCGAACTTCTTGATCTTGGCGATGATGGTCTGGTAGTCGGAGTGGCCGAAGGGGGTGTACTCCTCCATGATGTCCTCGTCCTTCACGCCCTTGCTGTGCAGGAAGGCGCGCAGGATCTTGTTGGTGGTGCGGGGATAGACGTAGTCGGTGCCGAGCAGGACGAAGCGCTTGGCGGAACCGCCGTCCTTGCTCATCAGGTATTCCACGGCGGGGATGGCCTGCTGGTTGGGCGCGGCGCCGGTGTAGAAGACGTTCTTCTCCAGCTCTTCGCCTTCGTACTGCACAGGGTAGAAGAGGAGGCCGTTGAGTTCCTTGAATACTGGGTTCACCGACTTGCGGGAGACGGAAGTCCAGCAACCGAAGGTGACCGCCACCTTGTCCTGGGTCAGCAGTTGGCGGGCTTTCTCGGCGAACAGGGGCCAGTTGGAGGCGGGGTCCACCACCACGGGTTCCAGTTTCTTGCCCAGCACGCCGCCCTTGGCGTTGATCTCGGCGATGGTCATCAGTGCGGTTTCCTTCAGCGCCGTTTCGGAAATGGCCATGGTGCCGGACAGGGAGTGCAGGATGCCGACCTTGATGGTGTCGGCGGCGAAGGCGGGCAGCGCAGTGATGCCGGCGGCGGCAAGGGCCACGGCGACGACGCTGGTCTTGATGAAGAGGCGACGAGATTGCATGGAGAGACTCCTGAATGAAAGATGGATAGCGGGAAATGAAGGGTGATCTGCGCCCGAGCAGATTAGTGAAGGGGGTGGAGAGGGGGAATACGTAAGATTGCGCATATCCCGCCGTCCTTGTCCCATGGGGCCGGCATGCGTCAAATTCCGTAGGTACATTTCGCCCGCGGCGCTTTAGGCTGCGGCGGACTTGCTCAGGCCCCCTGCCTGTTCCCCGCCGAACCATGCCCAGCGAAACCCCTGCCCCACCGCGCCACGAGCCCGATCAGGTGCTGATCGTGGACGACGTGCCGGAAAACCTGGCCGTGCTCCACGATGCCCTGGACGAATCGGGCTACACCGTGTTCGTCGCCACCGATGGCGAACAGGCCCTGCGCAGCGTGGCCCGCCATCTGCCGGACATCATCCTGCTCGATGCGGTGATGCCGGGCATGGACGGTTTCGAGGTCTGCCGCCGGCTCAAGGCCGACGCCGCCAGCCGCGCCGTGCCGGTGATCTTCATGACCGGCCTGACCGAATCGGAACATGTGGTGGCGGGCTTCCGCGCCGGCGGCGCCGACTACGTGACCAAGCCGGTGCGCACCCACGAGATGCTGGCCCGGGTGGCCAGCCACCTGCTCAATGCGCGGCAGATGCGCCAGGCCCATCGCGCCCTGGATGCCTCCGGCCAGGCCATGATCGCCGTCAAGCCCGACGACCTGCGCCTGGTATGGGAAACCCCCTACGCCCGCCGCCTGCTGGACCAGTACTTTCCCGAAGCCGGCTTCCTGCTGCCGGCGGCGGCGGCCCAATGGTTGCGCGGCATCGCCCAGTGGGAACCCTGGCCAACGGGCCTCGCCCCGCTCACCATCCCACGGGAAACCCGGCGCCTGTTGTTCGTGCCCCTGGAGTTGAACCAGGATGGCGCGCTGATGCTCACCCTGCGCGAGGAATCCGACGAGCTGCGCCTGGATAACCTGATGCAGGCCCTGGGCCTGACCCGGCGCGAATCGGAAGTGCTCTACTGGCTCACCCGAGGCAAGACCAACCGCGACATCGGCGACATCCTCGGCACCAGTCCGCGTACGGTGAACAAACACCTGGAACACGTCTTCGTCAAACTCGGGGTGGAGACGCGGACTGCGGCGGCGGCGCTGGCGATGCAGCAGTTGCAGATGGTGCGGCCTTGATGTCTATCGGCGAAGACCGCAACCCCCCCCGCCCCCCTTGTCAGGGGGGAGTTCGAGTGGCGATGCTATGGACAGTAGGTCCCTCCCCTGATAAGCCTGTCCTGAGCTTGGTCGAAGGGGGGGGAGGACAGGAGGGGTTGCGGTTTTGACTCGCTTGAAGGAAGAGTTTCTCCACCGCGACATCGGCGACATCCTCGGCACCAGCCCGCGTACGGTGAACAAGCACCTGGAACACGTCTTCGTCAAA
>RXJP01000047.1 GCA_003963315.1 Rhodocyclaceae bacterium
ACAGCGACTGTCAAAGAAATGAAATAGTTGCGACGCACAATGCGCCCTCCCTTCGCACCACAAGGGTCGGCGCCGTCGGCGTCATCCCTTGCGAGTCCGCGCCTTATCACCCAGTACAAGGACTCCCGCCATGAGCATCCGCTCCCGCCTGATTTTGTTGCTTGCCATTTGCGTCGCCACCCTGTTGCTGTTGGGCGCCACCGGCCTGATTCAATCCGAACGCAATGCGGCGTTGATGCGTACCGTGACCGAAGGCTCTGTGCCGGGGGTATTGGCCGCCTCGGATTTCGGCTCCGCGCTCAAGGATGTGGAACTCACCGTCACCTCCCTGGTTTTCGCCCCCGACAACACCATCGCCCAGCCATTGCGGGAGCAGCTCAAGACCCAGAGCGCTGCCCTGGTCCAGCAATTGGAGCAACAGAAGGCCTACATCCGCTCCGAGCGGGAAGCCGGCCTCATCCAACAGATCGGCGAAAGCCTCACGGTCTACCTGGACGCCATCAACAATGTGGCCCAGGCCCAGAGCACAGGCCAAAAGGCCATGGCGGAAGCGGTACTCTACGCCTCGGTGGCGCCATCGTTACAGGAGCTGGGCCAGGTACTGGAAACCCTGCGGGTGGAAAAACAGCGGACCAAGGACGCATCCATCGAGAACCTCCATGCCGGACTCCACCAGTCCATGATGCTCCTGATCCTGATCACGGCCATGACCTCCCTGGCGGTGATTGGCCTGGGCTGGCGGCTCTACCGGCAGATCATCATTCCCTTGCACACCATGGAAAAAACCATGGCGGAAATCGCCCAATCCCTGGATTTCACCCGCCGCGTTCCCCTGCTGCGCAAGGATGAAATCGGCCAATCCATCGCCGCCTTCAACAGCCTGGTGGATACCCTGCAAAGAAGCCTGTCCGAAATGATCGCGGTGATCGAAAACAATACCCATGCCTCCATCGAAATGCACCAGTCTGCCATCACCCTGGCCCACATCGCCTCCGCCGGCAGCGCCTCATCGTCCCAGATACAGGGCGCCGTGAAGGACATCCAGTCCCAGATCGAGGACATCTCCCGCAGCACCAGCCAGGCCAGCAATTTGACCCAGCAGTCGGGCAGCACCGCCACCGAGAACGCCCAGATCATCCGCAGCGGCGTGGCGGGCATCAATGCCCTGGCCCAGAGCATGAACCGGGCGGCGAACCAGGTCTTCGAACTAGCTACCGCCGGAAGCAAGGTTTCCGGCATCGTCGGCGAAATCCGCGAGATCGCCGACCAGACCAATCTATTGGCGCTGAACGCCGCCATCGAAGCCGCCCGGGCCGGGGAAGCGGGCCGGGGTTTTGCCGTGGTGGCGGACGAAGTACGCAAACTGGCGGCCCGGGCGGCGGATTCGACGGTGCTGATCGAGGAGCAGTTGCGCGCCATCCATCAGACCTCCGCCCAATCCACCGGCTTGATGAAGCAGGTGATCGCGGAGATGGAGAACACCGTCGCCGTCACCGAATCCGCCGGCACCGCCATGGGCTACATCGAACATTCCTCCCAGCAGGTGCTGTCCATGGTGACGGAGATCGGCAGCAAGGTGGAAGAAGGGCAGAGCTCCGGCCAGCGCATCGTGAGCCAGGTGTCGGAAATCGATGCCTTGCTCACCAATGCCAACGTCGCCGCCCAGAACACCCAGAAGACCGCCAACACCATCCGCGATATTTCCGAACAGATGGGCCGCATCGTGGATCGTTTCCGCATCGGCCAATCCATCAGGATCGCCGCCAACGCCGACAGCAGCGTGGTTCTTTACGAAGCGGCGTAACGCTCGCCCACCTGGGCCTTGCCGTACCAGGCCAGCAGATCGGCGGTTTCGGCGGCGTTACGGGTCAGGCACCAGGGGGCGGTATCACCCTCCCCCACCGGCACATAGGGGCCATGCTTGACCTCGAAGATCACACCGCCGGAATCCAGGGACAGCACCGCATGCCACTGGCCCGCCGGATTTTCCTGCACCTGGCAATCCGTGCCCAATACCGTACGCCCGATGACGACACCGGCATCGTCGAAATGCAGCACGACGAAACGGCCGCGCAGGGGATAGAGCAATTCGAAGGTCTGGGGATGACGATGCACCTGCACCAGGGTATCCGGCTCCATGGCGATGGCAAGGCGCTGCACCGGGTCAGCCAAATCCTCGTGCAGATTGAAATTGGCGCGACGACGGGGAGACGCCTGGGCCTGGCAGACGAGATCGTCCAACAGGACGGGATTGAGTTGTTTCATCAACAATTCCTAAAGGATCAGCGGCGCGTCGGGCAGCTCATTGGCATTGCCGGGTGCCGCGGGGAAATGGGTGTGCAACAGCACGGTGGCCCGTTCCAAGGCGGCAAGTACGCCCTGGCGATAGCTGCCGGCCTTGAAGGCCTGCTCCAGGCTACGGCAGAGGGTATCCCACTCGGCCTGGGGCACCCGGGCGGCGATGCCCCGGTCGGCGAGGATGTCCACTTTCCGGTCCACCAGTTGCACATAGATCAGGATGCCGCTGTTTTCTTCGGTATCCCATACCCGCAGCGTGCCGAACAAATCCACTGCCCGTTGCCGCGGCGATAGCCCCCGCAACACCAGCCAGGGATGGAGCGGCCCTTCCGCAACGAAGCGCAGCTCGCCGCGATGACGGGACTCGGAAGCGGCAATGGCAGCCTCGATCGCCTTGCGGTCGGCGGCACTGAAGCGACGGCGCACCCACCAGGCGGGTGTCACGATGTGGCGTAGCAAGCGTTGCAGTTTCATCTACCAATCCCCCGATGCGCCGCCGCCGCCGAAACCGCCGCCACCGCCGGAAAATCCGCCGTCGGACGATGAACCCCAGCCGCCTCCCGAAGAAAATCCGCCCCCACCCATGCGGCCCAGGCCCAACAGGGAGAGCAGGAACACCGCCACGGCCGCCCCCAGGGCAATGAGCCAGGATGCCGTGGCGAGGAAAGCGATCACGCCGGCGATACCGGCCACCACCACATAGCCCATGACGCCCAGCAAGGCATGGAGCACGCCGGCGCCGAAGATGAAAAAGAACAGCAGGGTGGCATGGTCGGAGAACCAGGACGCGCCATCATCCTGTTCGGCTTGGCCGGCATCGGTGGGCGGGGCACCGCCACTATCGCCGATGCGGGCTGACAAGGCCTGCACCGCCGCCTGCAAACCGCCGAAGTAGTCGCCCTGCTTGAAACGGGGCGCCATCTCTTCGCTGACGATACGTTTCGCCACGGCATCGGGAATATTGCCTTCGAGGCCGTAACCCACCTCGATGCGCATGCGCCGGTCAGCTTTGGCGACAATGATGATGAGGCCGTCATCCACGCCCTTGCGCCCCAGCTTCCACGCTTCCGCCAAGCGGATACCGTATTGCTCTATGGTTTCCGGCTTGACGCTGGGCAGCAGCAGGATGCCGATCTGGGCGCCCTTGGCGGCCTCGATCTGCTGCAAGGCGGTTTCCAGTTGGGCCTTCTGCCCGGCATCCAGGGTGCCGGTCAGGTCGGTGACACGGCTGGACAGGGGCGGAATCGCCACCCCATCGTCGGCCAGGGCTGTGCCCCCCATGCCCACCCACAAGGGCAGACACAGCAGCCACAGACAGAAAAACCAGCGCCCCACGGCGACTTACTTGGGTGCGTCGAACTTGATGGCCGGCGGTGTGGACACGGCCTTTTCATCCTCCACCGTGAAATTGGCCTTGGGCTTGGCGCCGATGACCATGGCGGTGAGGTTGTTGGGGAAGGTGCGAACCCCCACGTTGTAATCCTGCACGGCCTTGATGTAGCGGTTGCGGGCCACGGTGATGCGGTTTTCGGTGCCTTCCACCTGGGCCTGGAGATCGCGGAAGTTGGCGTCAGCCTTCAGTTGCGGGTAGTTCTCCGACACCACCAGCAAACGGGACAGGGCACCGCCCAAGTCCGACTGGGCCTTCTGGAATTTGGCGAAGGCTTCGGGATCATTCACCAGTTCCGGCGTGGCCTTGATGCCGGCCACACTGGCCCGGGCCTCGGTGACCTGGGTCAACACGTCCTTCTCGTGGCTGGCATAGCCCTGCACCACCGACACCAGATTGGGAATCAGGTCGGCGCGGCGTTTGTACTGGTTGAGCACTTCCGACCAGGAGGCATTCACCGCCTCGTCGTTGATCTGGATCTGGTTGTAGCCGCAACCGGACAGCAACGTAACCGCAAGCGCGAGAACAGCGAACAGACGAAATTTCATGGCGACTCCCGAAGAGTGGAAACGGGCCGAAGATGGGGGCGGCCCTACGAATTTCAAGCCATGAATGATAGGCTCTTCGCCTTTGCAACAGGAGGTCTTATCCGTGAGCTACGACAACAACAACGTCTTCGCCAAGATCCTGCGCGGCGAACTGCCCTGCATCCGCGTCTATGAGGACGAACAGACCCTTGCCTTCATGGACATCATGCCCCAGTCCGAGGGCCATACCCTGGTGGTGCCCAAGGAAGCTGCCGCCACCCTGCTGGACATTTCCCCCGCCATGCTGGCCGCCACCATCCAGGTCACCCAGCGCGTGGCCAAGGCGGTGAAGCAGGTCACCGGCGCACCGGGGCTGCTGATCGCCCAGTTCAACGGCGCGGAGGCCGGGCAGACCGTGCCCCATCTGCACTTCCACATCATCCCCCGTCGCGGCGGCGAAAGCCTGCGTCACCACGCCAGCGAAACAGCCGACATGGCCCAACTCCAGGCTCTGGCGGAAAAGATCAAGGCGGCGCTGATCTAAGGCGCGTTCCCGCCGTGCCGGTGGCCCTTCAGCCGCGGCCGCGCCAGTGGATGTTGCGGTAGTCGAAGCCCAGTTCCAGCGTGGGCTTGATGACATCAAAATAGGGCGAGACATCAAAGTCCCGCGGCGCATACAGGCTCTGGTGGCGGATTTCGTAGATTTCCTCCACGGCGTCCTGGTCCGCCGCGTTGCTGATGCGGTCATGGCGCACGATGGGCAGGATGGGATAGCCCACATTCTGGAAGGCTTCGGCGATCAGGGAGGAACAGATGGCCTTGGTCGGGTCGCCGCTGCCGAAGGCGATCATCTTGCGCCGCCAGCGGGCCGGCACCGGCGGCAGCGGGAAGAGATAGCGGGCCAGGTCGATCAGGTTCTTCAGGTCGTACTGGTTGCCGATCTTGCCCATTACCTCGTCCAACATCCTGGCCTTGTCCTCCTCCCCCAGGTTCCTGGCGCGACAGATGCGCGTATGGAAATCCCGATAGCGGGACAAGGGCTGCTTGCAGACGCCGTGCACCAGATCGGCCTCGATGAACAGATAGGGCTCCCCCGCCGCATCGCATCCCCCCAAGGCCGGCCCCACATACAGGGCGGCATGGGACCAGGTGGACTGGGTCAGGTATTTGGTCACCGTGGCCACCCGGCTGCATCCTTCCACCAGCAGCACATCGCAGGGTTGCAAACACTTCAGCAGCTTGACGGGATCGGTAGGGGTGCCGGTGCGGGCGCTGGGCCGCTGCTTCGAAAGAAACTGCGCCAGCAATCTGCCGGCAAAGCGGGGGACACGAAGCATGCGGGCACCTCGGCGGGAAAGTGGCGGAAAGATTACACCATCCCCCTGCGGCGGATGCCGCAACAGGCCGTGGTATAAATCCGCCTTCCCAAAATCCGTGGGGACTTCGGCAGCCTCCCCGCCGCAACAAAGATGTCTCCGACATCCAAGGCCTGCTCTGATCGGACGACACCGAGAAAGAGTCTTGGACATGACGACACCCGACACCTCTCCCCCTCCCGCCATTTCCTTCTTCCAGGCCTTTCGTTTCTGGCTCAAGCTGGGTTTCATCAGCTTCGGCGGACCGGCCGGGCAAATCGCCATCATGCACCAGGAGCTGGTGGAAAACCGCCGCTGGATTTCCGAACGGCGTTTCCTCCACGCCCTCAACTACTGCATGGTGCTGCCCGGCCCCGAGGCCCAGCAACTGGCCACCTACATCGGCTGGCTGATGCACCGCAGTTGGGGCGGCATCGTCGCCGGCGCGCTATTCGTGCTGCCTTCGCTGTTGATCCTGATCCTGCTCTCCTGGATCTACATCGCCTTCGGCAATCTGCCCCTGGTGGCCGGGCTGTTCTACGGCATCAAACCGGCGGTGACGGCCATCGTCGCCCAGGCCGCCCACCGCATCGGCAGCCGCGCCCTGAAGAACAATGTGTTGTGGGCCGTGGCCGCTGCGGCCTTCGTCGCCATCTTCGCCCTGAATTTGCCCTTTCCCCTCATCGTCGCCGGCGCGGCCCTGATCGGCTATGTCGGCGGTCGCATTGCCCCGGACCAATTCAAGACCGGCGGCGGCCACGGCAAGGCCAATACCTCCTTCGGCCCGGCCCTGATCGACGACCATACGCCGACGCCGGAACACGCCCGCTTCAAGTGGTGGCGCCTGGTGCAAGTCGCTGCGGTGGGCGCCCTGCTCTGGCTGATTCCCATGGCATTGCTCGCCGGCGGCTTCGGCTGGGACCACACGCTCACCCAACTGGGCTGGTTCTTCACCAAGGCGGCGCTGCTCACCTTCGGCGGCGCCT
>RXJP01000101.1 GCA_003963315.1 Rhodocyclaceae bacterium
TGGTGGGAAAGTCGACCTGAGGCAGGGGTGCGATCGGCAGCAGCTGAAACCCGAGAATGCCCGCCAGCATCACCCCGACGGTGAGCATGGTGGGAAAGTCGACCTGAGGCAGGGGTGCGATCGGCAGCAGCTGAAACCCGAGAATGCCCGCCAGCATCACCCCGACGGTGAGCAGGGTAGCAACAATTCCTAGGCAAAAACGTTCAATTTATCGGCATCGCCTTGGATGCTGCAGAACCCGTCACGGCCTTCCTACGCGCCACCCCTGTGACCTACCCCATTTTGTTGGCATCGCCGACCCTGCTGGACCTGACGGTTCCCCTGGGTAACCAGGTGCAGGGGCTGCCTTTTTCCCTCATCTTGGACACAAAAGGAAGGATTGCCGCCACCAAGCTAGGGCAGTGGGACGAGGCCGAATTGGCCAGCGAACTCGGGCGGCAGATACAAAAGCAATAGCCCCGTAACAGCGGGGAAAATACGTCCATCTGGACAAACTGCTGCCATTTACGGCAAACTAGCAGCCATGACGAAGCCAACTCGCGGTCAAAAGGCCAGCTCACAAAAAGCCAAAAATGCCAACGGCAAGCCCTTGCCGGTCCGTATCCTGGTGCTCCACGGTCCCAATCTCAACCTGCTCGGCACCCGGGAACCCGAGGTGTACGGCCACACCACCCTGGCCGACATCCACCAGACCATGGAAGCCCGGGCCAGGGTCGCCGGCATCCAGATCGAAAGTTTCCAGAGCAATCACGAAGGGGAACTGATCGACCGGGTGCATGCGGCCCGCAGTGAAGGCATCGAATTCATCCTGATCAACCCGGGCGGTTACACCCACACCAGCATCGCCCTGCGCGACGCTCTGGCGGGGGTGGCCATCCCTTTCATCGAAGTGCATCTGTCCAACGTGCATGCGCGGGAGGAATTCCGCCGCCACTCCTACTTTTCCGACATCGCTGTCGGCGTGATCTGCGGCCTCGGCGCCCAGGGCTATCTGCTCGCCCTGGATGCCGCGCTGGTCCGCATCGGTCGCTCCTGAAATCCAAATTCATAAAAATCCACCGGGTTCCCAGCCCGGCTTGTAGGGAGATATAGCCTCATGGATCTGCGCAAACTCAAGACCCTGATCGACCTCGTCCAGAACTCGGGCATTTCCGAACTGGAAATCAGCGAAGGGGAAGAAAAAATCCGTATCGCCAAGCACCTGACGGCAGCCCCCACCACCGTCATGCTGCCCGCAGCCGCTCCCGTCGCGGCAACGGCCGCCGCCGCGCCTGTGGCGGCAGCCCCCGTCGGCAACGGCCTGCCCGAGGGCCATGTGGTCACCGCCCCCATGGTGGGCACCTTCTACCGCTCCGGCAGCCCGGGCAATCCTCCCTTCGTCGAAGTGGGCCAAGCCGTCAAGGAAGGCGACACCCTCTGCATCCTCGAAGCCATGAAGCTCATGAACGAAATCGAGTCCGATGCCTCCGGCACGGTCAAGGCCATCCTGGTGGAAAACGGCCAGCCGGTGGAATTCGGCCAGCCCCTGTTCATCATCGGCTGAACCCTGCCACGGGGAGTAGGGGCGGCAGCCGTCCCTGACCTGACATCCTCCCCGTGTTCCCCGTGCCCCCCGTGGTGACTGCTTATGTTTGAAAAAATCCTGATCGCCAACCGCGGCGAAATCGCCCTCCGTGTCCTGCGCGCCTGCCGCGAACTGGGCATCAAGACGGTGGCTGTTCATTCCACCGCCGACACCGAAGCCAAGTACGTCAAGCTGGCGGATGAATCCGTCTGCATCGGCCCGCCCTCCTCCACCCATAGCTATCTGAACATCCCCGCCATCATTTCCGCGGCGGAAGTGACCGATTCGCAAGCCATCCACCCCGGCTACGGCTTCCTCTCCGAGAACGCCGACTTCGCCGAACGGGTGGAATCCTCCGGCTTCGTCTTCATCGGCCCGCGCGCCGAAACCATCCGCCTGATGGGCGACAAGGTCTCTGCCAAGGACGCCATGAAGGCCGCCGAAGTGCCCTGCGTGCCCGGTTCCGAAGGCGCGCTGCCGGAAGACCCCAAGGAGATCGTCAAGATCGCCCGTTCCATTGGCTATCCGGTGATCATCAAGGCCGCCGGCGGCGGCGGCGGTCGGGGCATGCGGGTAGTGCACACCGAGGCTGCCCTGCTCAACGCCGTCACCATGACCCGTACCGAGGCCGGCGCCGCCTTCGGCAACCCCACGGTGTACATGGAAAAGTTCCTGGAGAACCCGCGCCACATCGAAATCCAGGTGCTGTCGGACCAGCACGGCAACGCCGTCTATCTGGGCGAGCGGGATTGCTCCATGCAGCGCCGCCACCAGAAAGTGATCGAGGAAGCGCCGGCCCCGGATATCCCCCGCCGCCTGATCGCCCGGGTGGGCGACGCCTGCGCCGCCGCCTGCCGCCGCATCAACTACCGCGGCGCCGGCACCTTCGAATTCCTTTACGAGAACGGCGAGTTCTATTTCATCGAAATGAACAACCGGGTCCAGGTGGAGCACCCGGTCACCGAGCAAGTCACCGGCATCGACATCGTCCAGGCCCAGATCCGCATCGCCGCCGGCGAGAAGCTCTGGTTCAAGCAGCGGGACATCGAAATCCGCGGCCATGCCATCGAGTGCCGCATCAACGCCGAAGACCCCTTCAAGTTCACCCCTTCCCCCGGCAAGATCAACACCTGGCACGCCCCCGGCGGCCCCGGCATCCGCGTGGACTCCCATGTGTACTCCGGCTACACCGTGCCCCCCCACTACGACTCCATGATCGGCAAGATCATCGCCACCGGAGACACCCGGGAACAGGCCATCCGCCGCATGCGAATCGCCCTCTCGGAAACCATGGTGGACGGCATCAAGACCAATGTGCCCCTGCACCAGGAAATGATGCTGGACGAACGCTTCATCCAGGGCGGCACCAGCATCCACTATCTGGAAGAAAAACTGGCTGCAAAAGGTAAATAGGCGCGCCCCCTATCTCGCCCAACGAGGGGGATGGGGGAACCGTGCTTCTTGTTTTCTAGCCCCGGCAAGGGGCGACGAAGCCGCTTAGCGGCTTCATTTGTTTAAGATGCCGAACCATGTGGATTAATGTTGCCCTGCTTACGGACGCCGCCCATGCGGATGCCCTGTCCGACGCCCTGATGGAGCAAGGGGCGGTATCCGTGAACGTTGAGGATGCTTTGGCCGGCACCGACGAAGAAACGCCCCAGTTCGGCGAACCCGGCAGTCTCACCACGCCCCTGTGGGAGGAAAGCCGCGTCATCGCCCTGTTCGAACCCTGCGACGACCTGCCCGGCCGCATCGCCGCCGCCTGCCAATCCATCGGACTGGACGACCTGCCGGAAATGGAACTGGAAGAAGTGGAAGAACAGAACTGGGTGCAGCTCACCCAATCCCAGTTCGACCCCATCCGCATCAACGACAGGATGTGGATCGTGCCTTCCTGGCATGAATCCCCCGATCCCCAGGCCATCAACCTGCAGCTCGACCCAGGCATGGCCTTTGGCACCGGCTCCCACCCGACGACCTTCCTCTGCCTGCAATGGCTGTGCGACACCGTCAAAGGCAATGAAACGCTACTGGATTACGGCTGCGGCTCCGGCATCCTCGCCATTGCCGCCGCCAAACTGGGTGCCGGCAGCGTGCTGGGCATCGACATCGACGAAAAGGCCCTGGAATCGGCCCGCTACAATGCCGAACGCAACCAGGTCAGCCTGGCCCTGCGCCATTCCGCCCAGCCTCTCACCGAACAGTTCGACATCGTCGTGGCCAACATCCTCACCAATCCGCTGTGCGTCCTCGCCCCCCTGCTCAGCAGTCGGGTCGCCCCCGGCGGCAGGCTGGTGCTTTCCGGCGTATTGGAAAGCCAGGCCCAGCAGGTGATCGATGCCTACGCGCCCTACATGGCCCTACAGGTCGGCGCCATCCACGAAGGCTGGTGTCGCCTGGAAAACCTGGCAAAGGCTTAAATCCCGGCCATGCTCACCCGCTGCCCCTCCTGTACCACCACCTTCCGGGTTACCCCGGAACAACTCAAGGTGCGATTAGGGCGGGTGCGTTGCGGGCAATGCCAGGCAGTATTCAACGCCCTCGATTCCCTGGTGGAGGAAGCGCCGCAGACCGCTGTTCCGCCCCCCGCCCCGATTGAGACCAAGCCCGAAGCCCCCCCGGCCGACACGCGCCCCTCGGTGGTGGAAATGCAGGTGCAGGAAATCCTAGCGCCGCGCCGCCACGGTGAGGCCACGGAAAGCCATGTACCCAGCGAAAACCCGGAAACCACCGCCCCGGCCGCATTTCTTGACGTGGAAGTGGTCAACCTGGACGAAATGCTTCCCGCCGACGCCGGGGAAAACACGCCAGGGGAGGCCGATGCCACCCAACCCACGTCCCCCTCCCCGAAAAGCCCCGACGATGCCGTCGCCGACGAGCTCCTTGACGGACTGATGGCCGAGCTGGAACACCTGCCCCCCGCACCTGCCGTACTGGAAACACCTCCAGCCACGTTGCTGGATATCGACTTCTCCGCCGACATCGAGGCCGCCAACGACCCCGTTCATCTGGATGCCCCCGTAAACGAAGGCGAAGCACCGCCCGCAGTTGCTGAATGGCAGGCCGATACTCATGCGCCAGAGTCCGAGCCCTTGGCCGAAACGGCAGCCGCCAGCGATTCATCTGAACAGCCCGGGAGCCCCCCGGCCGCAAACCCCGAAGATTCAGTGCCGGTCGAGGCGGACTACCTCAGCGCCGAACCCAACCCTCTGCTCCACGACTCCGCCCATCAAGGACGTAGCTGGCCCTGGGCCTTGGGCACTGGCATGGCCTTGGGGCTGCTGCTGATCCAGTTGATGTTGCACTACCGGGTGGAACTGGCGGTACTCGCGCCCCAACTCAAACCCGTCCTGGAAGCGGCCTGTCGGCCCTTGGGCTGCACCGTGCCCTTGCCCCACAAGATCGACCTGCTCAGCATCGAATCCTCCGACCTGCATCCCGGCACCCAGAAGGGCCGCCTCAACCTGGTGGCCACCCTGAAGAACCGGGCCCCCTTCGCCCAGGAACTGCCCCGGCTGGAAATCACCCTCACCGACGTGGCCGACCGGACGCTCATCGTCAAGGCCCTGCAACCCGCCGAATACCTGCCCAAGGACATCAATGTCGACAAGGGCTTCCCGGCGAAGAAGGAAATCAACGTGGACCTCACCCTGGATGTGGGCGACACCCCGGCGGCCGGCTATCGGCTCTATCTCTATCATCCTTAATGCGCACTTGCTATAAGCACCTGCCGCCTATGAAAGCGCGCAATGCATAAACGCCCGCCCCCTCCGCCCCCTCGCGGGGGAGGCTACTAATTAGCTCGCTGCGCTCGATATCATCGGGCCTATTGCTCACCTTCCTTCCCATTCAAGAAAGCACCCTCATGCGCACCCTGATCTGCGGCTCCATGGCCTACGACAACATCATGGTCTTCCCCGACCGCTTCAAGAACCACATCCTGCCGGAGCAGATCCACATCCTCAATGTGGCTTTCCTGGTGCCCGACATGCGCCGCGAGTTCGGCGGCTGCGCCGGCAACATCGCCTACAACCTCAAGCTGCTGGGGGGCGAGCCGCTCATCATGGCGGCCATCGGCGACGACAGCCAACCCTATTTGCATCGGCTGCACCAGCTCGGCCTCAACGCTGCCCACGTGCGCGAAGTCCCCGGCACCTTCACCGCCCAGGCCTTCATCACCACCGACCTGGACGACAACCAGATCACCGCCTTCCATCCCGGCGCCATGAGCCATTCCCACCTCAACAAGGTGAGCGATGCCCACGGCGTGACCCTGGGCATCATCTCCCCCGACGGCCGCGACGACATGGTGCAGCACGCCCGCCAGTTCAAGGAAGCCGGTATTCCCTTCATCTTCGATCCGGGCCAGGGCCTGCCCATGTTCAACGGCGAAGAGCTGCTGGAATTCCTCGCCCTGGCCGATTACGCCACGGTGAACGACTATGAAGCCAAGCTCATCACCGAACGCACCGGCCGTAGCCTGGAACAACTGGCCGAAGCAGTCAAAGCATTGATCGTCACCCTGGGCGGCGAAGGCTCGCACATCTACAGCGAGGGCAAGCGCATCGAGATTCCCTGCGCCAAGCCCGACCAACTGGCCGACCCCACCGGCTGCGGCGACGCCTACCGCGCCGGCCTGCTCTACGGCCTGCAACAAGGCTGGGGCCTGGAAAAGACCGGCCGCCTGGCCTCCCTGATGGGTTCCATCAAGATCGCCCATCGCGGCGGACAGAACCACAAACCGAGCCGCGACGACATCGCGGCCCGCTACCAGGCCGCCTTCAACGAAGCCCTCTGGTAATCCCTCCGATCCATCACTGTAAAAATCCTGCAATCACCCCGCAACCATAATGCGGGGATGATTGCCGCCCATACTTTGCCCCTACCCCGCCCCGTCGTCGTTTCTTTCGTCCGTCTCCGCGCCGTCGCCCGCTTTGCGCGCCTGATCCTGCATCTGCTTTGGGGCAACGCCATCATCGCCCTAGTCTTTCCTTTCCTGTCCCTGCCGCAACGGCGCTGGCACAAGCAGC
>RXJP01000108.1 GCA_003963315.1 Rhodocyclaceae bacterium
ATGTGGTGGAGTTGGGAGCCGGCACCGGCGCCAATCTGGCCCACTTTGGCGCCGGTCTAGCGCGACTCGGCCGCATGGACCTGGTGGACCTCTGCCCGGCCCTGCTGACCCAGGCCCGCCGGCGCACGGAAGGCTTGAGCAATGTGCGGGTGATCGAGGCCGACGCCTGCCGCTACGATCCGGGGCGAGCGGTGGACTGCGTGGTTTTTTCCTATTCCCTGACCATGATTCCCGATTGGCAAGGCGCTTTGGAAAATGCCTTCCGCATGCTGAGACCGGGCGGTCGTCTGGCCATTGTGGATTTCCATTTGCCCGGCGACAGCGGCGCGATGAACGCCTTCTGGCGGCGCTGGTTCGCCCACGACGGCGTGCATCTCTCCAGCGACCACCTGCCGCGCCTGCAAGCCCTGCTGCCGGCCCATGTGGCCCATCAACGCCATGCGCCGGTACCCTATCTGCCGGTGTTGCGGGTGCCTTATTACCTGTTCCTCGGCTGGAAGCCCTAGGCGGGAGGCGCCCGCCCAGGGCCCTGTTCTCGCGCCTACATCAACTCCGTGTCCTCATGGGTATAGGCCGGGCTGCAACAGCAGAGGATGCGTAGTTCGGTATCGCCGCTGGCTGCAATGCAATGGGGTGTGCCCGGCGGGATCATCACCGTGTCGCCCACCGTGACCGGAAAATTTTCATCCCCCAGCGTCATCACCCCCTGTCCGGCAGTGACGTGGTACAGCTCTTCCGTCAGTCGGTGCCGATGCAACAGCGTTTTACTGCCTGCCGGGACGATGGCTTCCGCCAGGCTCTGCTGCTGGTTGCCGTGGCGGGTGGGATGAAGCAATTCGCGGATGATGGAACCGTCCTTGGTGAGGTAGGCCTCCACCTCGGCGTAGCGGGTTTTCATCCCAGGTGTCGGTGCAGGAAGGCGAGGGTGCGTTCCCAGGCCAGGGCGGAAGCGGCCTCGTCATAGACCTCGGGCCGTGTGCGATTGAAGAAGGCGTGGTCGGCGGTGTAGCGGTAAATCTCGGGCGGATTGCCGGCGGCCTTCATGTCCGCTTCCAAGGCATCCACTACCGCGGGTGTGATCCAGCCGTCGCGGCTGGCGAAGTGGCCTTGGAAGGGAATGCGGATCCTGGCCGGATCGGCGAAGGCCTTGGGCGGCACACCGTAGAAGCAGACCCCGGCGTCGACGTGGGGGACATGGACCACCGCGCCTATGGTCAGCGCGCCGCCCATGCAGAAGCCCATGACGCCCACCTTGCCGCTGATGGCCCGCAGGTGGTCCACGGCGCCGCGGATGTCCTGATGGGTGGCGCCGGGAAAGTCGAGGGCGTCCATCATGTGGCTGGCTTCGTCGGCATCCTTGGCGATGCGGCCCTGGTAAAGATCGGGGGCGAGGGCGTTGAAGCCGGCGGCGGCGAAGCGGTCGGCGATGGTGCAAATATGGGGATTGAGCCCCCACCATTCCTGGATCACCACGATGCCGGGCTTGCCCTTGCCGGCTTCGGCAAGATAGCCGCGGCAGGGGGTGCCGTCGGGACGCTGGAATTCCATCATGGCCATGGTGTTCTCCTATTCAGTGCCCACGTCGAAGGCGGGTCCGGTGATGAAAAAGCTGCCGCCGGCCACGTAGTGGATGGTGCGCAGCATGTCGTCGCCGAAGTGCCAGTGGCCGTCGCTGAAGACGCGGGGATCGGCCCAGGCGGCCACCACTTCGGCGAGAAAAAGATCGTAGCGTTGCTGGTTGTGGGGTTCGGGAATGATGCGGCATTCCAGCCAGCCGACGCAACCGGCCACCAGGGGCGCGGTGATCCTTTCGGCGGGGAAGGATTCCAGACCCGCGGCCGCCCATTTGTCGCCGTCCTTGCCGCTGAGGGTGCCGACCTTGAGGGTTTCCGGCGCGATGCGCCGGGACGGGATATTGAGGGCGAATTCGCCGCTGGCCTCGATCAGTTGTCGGGTCAGGGTGCTTTTGTCCACCACCACGGCCACCTTGGCCGGGTCGAAATCCAGGGCCATCGCCCAGGAGGCGGCCATGACATTGCTGCGGTCGCCATGGGCGCTGCTGACCAGGGTGACGGGGCCGTGGTTGAGCAGGCGATAGGCTTTGGCGAGGGGCACGGCAACGGGAGCGATGGCGGCGGTCATGGTGGCGGTATATGGGCGGATGGACGATAGGCGGCAAATATAACTTTTTCAGCGGCGCTTGTATTTCGTTTGTTGGCGATTTATATTTCGTCAAAATACGAAATTGAATTCGCAAAAGAACGAAATTGGAGCCCCAACAATTTATGGCAAAGCAACCCACGCCCGATGTGGACGACATCATGAAAGCCCTGGCGCACCCGGCCCGACGGGAAATACTCGCCTGGCTGAAGACGCCGGAAAAGGCGTTTCCCGAACAGCACCACCCTTTCGAAACGGGCGTCTGCGCCGGGCAGATTTACGAGAAGGCGGGCCTGTCCCAGTCCACCGTCTCGGCCCATCTGGCCATTTTGCAGCGGGCCGGTCTGGTGGCCAGCCGCAAGGTGGGGCAATGGATTTTCTATTCGCGCAATGAAGCCTTGATTGCGCAGTTTCTCAAACGCATGCAAAGCGATCTTTAACCCGTATCACCGCAAGGAAGAAAGCAATGACCACCCTGTTCGATCCCATCAAAGTCGGCGACCTGCAATTACCCAACCGCGTCATCATGGCTCCCCTTACCCGCTGCCGCGCCGCCGCCGGTCGGGTGCCCACCGCCCTGATGGCGGAGTACTACGCCCAGCGCGCCAGCGCCGGCCTGATTCTCAGTGAAGCCACATCCGTGACCCCCATGGGCGTCGGCTATCCCGACACCCCGGGCATCTGGTCCGATGAACAGGTGGAGGGTTGGAAGCAGGTCACCCGGGCGGTGCACGCCAGCGGCGGCCGTATCTTCTGCCAGTTGTGGCATGTGGGCCGGGTGTCCCATCCGGATTACCTGGGCGGGGAACTGCCCGTTGCCCCCAGTGCCATCGCGCCCCAGGGCCACGTCAGCCTGCTGCGCCCCCAGCGCGAGTACGTGGCGCCCCGTACCCTGGAAACCGCCGAGATTCCCGCCATCGTCGAGGCCTATCGCAAGGGTGCCGAAAACGCCAAGAAAGCCGGCTTCGACGGCGTGGAATTGCACGGCGCCAACGGCTACTTGCTCGATCAGTTCCTTCAGGACAGCACCAACAAGCGCACCGACCAGTACGGCGGCAGCGTGGAAAACCGCGCCCGCCTGATGTTGGAAGCCACCGATGCCGTGATCTCCGTCTGGGGTGCCGGCCTGGTGGGCATGCATCTGGCGCCTCGGGGCGACGCCCACACCATGGGCGATTCCGATCCCCTGGCCACCTTCGGCTATGTGGCCAAGGAACTGGGCAAACGCGGCATCGCCTTCATCTTCACCCGGGAATCCCTGGGGGAGAACCGCATCAGCCCGCAAATGAAAAAGCTGTTCGGCGGCGTGCTCATCGCCAACGAAGCCTTCAATGGCGAAACCGCCCAGCAAGTGTTGGATGCCGGCGAAGCGGATGCCGTGGCCTTCGGCAAGACCTTCATCGCCAATCCCGACTTGCCGCGCCGGCTGCAACTGAAGGTGGCTTTGAATCCCCCCGACAACACCACGTTTTATGGCTACGGTTTGGCCGACCCCACCGTGGGTTATACCGACTACCCGGGCTTTGTGGCCGACGTGGGCTGAGGGGAAGCCTGGAGACAAGCGTGGCATTTCCCCTGTGGTGTTCCCTCAAAAGCCCTCATTGAGGGCTTTTGCTTTTCCCATATCCTACAAAGGGATATAAGCTCGCTTATCATCCGGACTGATCGCGTTCCGTAGCACACCAGGCAATGAATACCATGACCGCTCCCCGGCGCAACATCCCCCGATTTTCGCGTTATCTGTGGCTGACGCTGGGCATGTTCGTTGTCTTCGCCGGCAGCTTTGTCGTCTATGTGCGCGCCGAGAAACACATCGATCGCGCCAACGAAAGGCGTTATCAGTCATTCGTTCTGGCGGAGGAGTTGCGTCAGTCTTCTGATGATCTGACGCGCATGGTGCGTACCTATGTGGTGACCGGCGACCCCATCTATAAGCAGCACTATCAGGAAATCCTCGACATCCGCGATGGCCGGAAGGCCCGCCCCGTCGATTACGAGAACGTCTATTGGGATCTGGTGTTGGCCGACGACCATCGTCCGCGTCCCAGTGGCGAGGCCGTTCCCTTGCTGGATTTGATGAAGCAGGCGGGGTTCACCGAGGAAGAGTTCGCCAAATTGGCGGAGGCCAAGGCCAACTCCGATGCCCTGACTCGCCCGGAGTTCGCCGCCATGGCTTTGGTGGAATCGAGCGGACCATCCGCCCAGGCCAACCGGGACAGGGCGATCAGCATGCTCCATGACGAGGCTTACCATCGGGCCAAGGCAGGCATCATGGGCCCTATCCGGGATTTCCAAGGCATGGCGGACCAGCGCACGCTGGAGGCTGTGCATCGTGCAGAAGCCGAGGCGACCAGGATGCGCTTTGCTTTCATCCTGTTCGGCTTGTTGTTGGCCTTCCTGCTGTGGCGGATGCAGCACGCCCTTCACGAAATTTTGGGCGGTGCGGTGGATGAGGTGCATGCCCGGATTGCCCGCCTGGGCAGCGGCGATTTCTCATCTCCCGTGCCCGTGGCTGCGGGTATGGAAAACAGCGTGTTGGGTTGGCTGTCGGAAACCCAAGGCGGTCTGGCCCGTATCGCTGCTCGGCGCAACGAGGTGGAGGCGAAGAACCAGCGCCTGACGCAGTTGTATGCGGCCTTGAGCCAATGCAACCAGGCCATCGTGCGCTGTACCGACGAAGCGGAGCTGTTTGACCTGATCTGCCGCGACGTGGTGACCTTCGGCGGCCTGTCCATGGCCTGGATAGGCTTATTGGACCCGCAACGCCGGGAGATAAAGCCGGTGGCGTGCTTCGGCCGCGATACGGCATACCTGTTGGGTTTGAGGATTTCGGTGGAGGCCGCCGATTCCCATGGCAATGGTCCCAGCGGCAGGGCATTCCGTGGCGACCAGCCCGTCTGGTGCCAGGATTTCAAGAACGACCCCACGACCTTGCCCTGGCGGGCGGACGGCATCCATTTCGGCTGGGGTTCCTCGGCAGCCTTGCCCTTGCACCGCAAAGGCGAGGTGGTGGGCGTTTTCACGATATATGCCGATCAACCGAATGTGTTCGATGAAGCGGAGCGGAATCTGTTGCTGGAAATGGTCATGGATATCGACTACGCCTTGGCCAGTTTCGACCGCGAAGCCCTGCGTGCGCAGGCCGAGGAGGCCCTGAAGCAGAGCGAGCTGCATTTGCGCACCATCATCGAGACGGAACCGGAATGCATCAAGTTGGTGGATAGCCAAGGCCGCCTGCTGCAAATGAACCGTGCCGGGCTGGCCATGTTGGAGGCGGATTCTCTGGCCCAGGCCCAGAGCATCACGCTGAAGGATTTCATCGTTCCCGAATACCGCGATGCCTTCTTCGATTTGCACAATCGGGTGATGCATGGGGAATCCGGGACCTTGGAATTCGAGATCACGGGCCTGGCGGGCACCCGGCGCTGGTTGGAAACCCATGCCGCACCCATGCGCGACGCCAAGGGCGAGACCACCATGCTGCTGGGGGTGACCCGGGACATCACCGCGCGCAAGGAGGCCGAGGCGCGCATCCATTATCTGGCCCATTTCGATGCCCTGACCGGCCTGCCCAATCGCACACAACTGGAAGACCGGGTCGGCTACGCCATCAGCCTATCCCAGCGCAGCCAGGGACCGGTGGCGCTGATGTTCCTCGACCTGGACCACTTCAAGGACATCAACGACACCCTGGGCCACAGCGTCGGCGACGCCCTGCTGGTGGAGCTGGCCCGGCGCCTGCGCCTGGTGCTGCGGGAGGAGGACACCCTGTCCCGCCTCGGCGGTGACGAGTTCATCTTCCTGCTGCACGGTGTCGATGCCCAAGGGGCGGCCCATGTGGCGCGCAAGGTGTTGGAGGTGATCGCCGAGCCCTACCGCATAGAAAGCTACGACCTGAACGTCACCGGCTCCCTTGGCATCGCCCTCTATCCCGACGACGGCAAGGATCTGGAAACCCTGTCCAAAAGCGCCGATGCCGCCATGTACCGGGCCAAGCAGGAAGGCCGCAACGGCTTTTGCTTCTTCACGGCGGAGATGCAGGAGCATTCCGCCCGCCATCTGCAATTGGTCAACGCCCTGCGCCAGG
>RXJP01000159.1 GCA_003963315.1 Rhodocyclaceae bacterium
CTCGACTGAATTGCCGTCTTGCTCTCATAAACCACCTCCGGTTTCATTGTTACACCTTAACTAGGTGTCCATGAAACCGGCAGCAGCCCACGGCTTGATTTAGGGCGGCAACTAACCACCTAGCTTGATAACCCCGATCCAGCAACAGGACATCATCAACCTTCAGTTGATCCAAGTGCTCAAATAGCATTTGGCGTTCCCCCACGCCAATGCTGTAAAGCGTTGCAGCCAGCGTCATTTCAACCCCTGGTAGGAAGAGTGCAAACGCATTCTGTTCAGTCACTGCAGCGCGTGGTACGTGGCTTGCCCGCAACCCGAAGCGGATGTTGGTTGCATCTGCTGCCACTAATCGCAATCCATGCCATCTGGAAATCAGCCCGACAGAATCGACTTGCTGGATAAGCCAATCATTGAGCTTTGGAATTGCTGCACCGGACAACTTGGCTCGTGCTTGAGCAAAAGCTTGCTCCGATACGTGATGAATTAGCTGTGCCTGCTGTCGAAGATGCGCGAAGAATTGATCTAGCTCTGCACGAACACTCATGCGCATGCCGCAAACCATTACAGCAACCAAGCTGGGCAAAGGCAGTTTGCCACCCTTGCGCGTGAATGCAGTGGGGCACTCAGGGTGACGTGCAGCTTCCCGGAATGTGTCTGAACGCAAGTATTCTGCGAACCTGCGGAAAAGCTCGATATGACGAGACATTCAGCCTCTCTTGCCGGGGTATTCCCCGCTCTCGGTGTCTATATGGGCGAGAGGGGGCGCAAGTGCACAAGGCACTTGACAACCAAGCCAAGAAAAGCCAAGATGTCTGTGACAGTCCAGCAAGAATTGTCATCAGACCCCCGAATCGTTCAGCGTCAACTGACCGGTGCTCGGGGGTTTGTCTTTTCTACTCTCTCAAAATTTCGGTGATCGTTCTACGGATTCTGTTTTCTGGTCACATAGATGTCTCCGGCGTTGCTTCAAACAGGTGTATTTGCGGGCTGGGCAAGATTTGCTTTCTCCTCAAGCCATCGCTTCACTTCCGAACACAAAAACAATCGCCTTCGCCCGACACGAAAAGAGGGAGGCATGGGCAAGCCCAAGCTGAGTCTGTTACGTGCCGTGTGCTCGGAAATTTTTAGCAACCGGCTCACTTCAGCCAGTGTCATGGTGTCCATTCTTGTGTCCCGATATATCTCGATAGGTCGTGCAGGACTTTATCGATAGGTAACAATGCCGTTCTACTGGCACTTTTTGGACACTTGATTTGCCTCTCTACTTCAACCCGGATGACGACAACCTGCCCTTCAGTAGCGATGTCCGGCAGGGGTTAAAGCAAATTGAGATTAATACCCGGGGAATCGCCGTTACCCCTCGCATTGCACTGTCACAGATCAGGCAGCACTTATTCCCGTTGCTACCGAGGGAATACGATGCTGTGATCGACAAATTGAGTACGCCGACTTGGGAAAACATCTTGTTTGTCTACGTAGAGTTAGCGTTCCGAAGCGAAGAAGGAACGGACAAACGCCTAGTTGAGGTGGCACAAGCCGTAAACCTGATATACAAGCACTCCACCCGTTTGCCCAGAAGCCTTGCATTTGGCGATTTCGTGGAAGTCACGTACTTCCTTCAGATGCACGATCACCGTCAAACACCAGTAGGTCACTTATGCAATCCAGATGAAATCGGGAACTGTGCCATTTTTAGATTTTGCAAATACTGCTGGCGATTGGCTGTGCCATCAAAGCGGCTTTGCTTAGTTCACCAGCCGCCCACGGAGGGGCTTAGGAGTGCTGCGGAACAAGGTAATGCGCCGCAAAAACAGGACGCCTTATACAAAGAAGCTGCTCGTCAGAAGACAAGGTTCGACGAAACCATTCAAAGCTTATTGACGGAGGAGGTGCTGGAATTCCATAACTCCAGCTTCCAGGCGGACGTGCTATTCCCTCAGACTGGCATTCGTCCGTGGTTGTTAAAACGACGGCCAGTCTTGTGCCGGAACCTCGAGAAACTTCCCGATCTCAATTCCGATGAGACATTGGTGAACTATTTGTTGGACTTTCTGCATAGCAGTGTTGGCATGCCCGTCCAGGTGAAGGACGCCTATGATCATGCCAATTCAACCATCCGAAATCACCCCCAGTTGATTTGGCCGATGCTACTCAGAGCCGAAGCTTGGTATATGACGAGAGAGCACTTCGCAAGTAACTGGGGAGGAAAGCGCGAACGATCGGGCAGGAAATAGAACCACAATTGCAGTGGTCTCGAGGTCAGGACGGTAATAATGCGTCATCAGCGGCGCATAAAATCTACCGCAGCCTCAGCGTGGCCCAGGCGTGGGGCGCCAAGAGCTTAGACTGACGCAGGGCGCCGACGAATCGGCGCCAGCGCCCCTGGTCATGTCACTTGTAGTCGAACTTCATCTGCTCGGCGATCAACGTGCCGCGGCTGGTTCGCTGGCATAGGCCAGCATAGCTGGTCAGGGGCGGCGGCAGCGCCATGCCTTCGGCCAGTAGCCGAGTATTGTCGAAAATCATGCCCATCTGGGCGAAGTCGCCGTAGGAGCGGATCGCCCGCAGCACGATGCGCCGGTTGCAGGGCCCCAGCAGTTCCTTGAAGCGGGACTGCATCTCAGAGATTTGCGCCAAGGAGCGCACCTGGTAGTCATGCATGGGTGCCTCGCCGATGCCCCGTGCAATCGCCGCATCGATCTCGCCGAAGGTGCAGGCGCGCTGCTCTCCGGCCGAGATGTGGTACTCCCGGTGCTGCAACTGCTCCTTGTCTAGCAGCAGCTGCAGGGCCTCGGCGCAGTAGTCCGCCGGCACCACGTCGATGCGGTCGTTCAGCGTGCAGGGGAAGCTGCGCAGAGCCCGGGCCAGGCGGAACACCCAGAAGATGCTGCCCGAGGGGGCGCAGCCGTAGCGGGTATGGCCCACCACGATGGATGGCCGCGCCACCACTAGCGGCAACTCGGGCAACTCTGCCCGCAGCAGGGATTCGGCCTCATATTTGCTGGCCGTGTATTCTAGAAAGTGGTCGGTGTCCTCGCCGGCGTCATAGCCTTCGGGCACCGGCAGAGGTGCTTGGCGACCGCAAGCCATGGCCGTGCCCAGGTGGATGAAACGGCGCAGCCTACAGCGGGCGCTCAGAACCCGGGCCATGGCGAGCACGCCGTCCACGTTGGTGGGCCAGATCGATGGGTGGTTGCCGAACGAAGCCACTGCCGCCGAACTCACAACATCCTGGATGGAGGCGAGCCGGGGGTCGTCGCGCCATGCGTCCACGTTGTTGAGGTCGCCGCAGAGGATCTGTTCCAGATGCAGACGATCCAGCAGTTCCTCCGGTACCTGGTGACGGCGCAGCACATGGGCCAGCCGCGCAAGGCCGTCTTCCCGGTGGGGCGCCCGGATCAGGAACAGCAGTTGGTTCCAGCGCTCCGTGGGTAGCAGGCGGGCGGCAAGAGCTCCGCCGATGAATCCGCTGGCTCCGGTAAGCAGCAGTCGTGGCTTGAATGGCATGGCTTCCCTATGTCAAAAAATGGCTGACCTGCGTGAGCTGACCAGCCTGAGGAGTAATGGAAGCAGTTCACAGAAATGAAGGACATCATGCCAGATACGAGCCATTCGCACCCTGCTGACTATCACAGCTCGGCATCTGGTTCTGAATCTAATGCCCCACGTCGATTCGTTTGGTGACGGGTAGTCCTCTCAAAAAAGTCTTAGTTTCGAAGGGAAACCGGCAATCGGGTAAACACCGATCCCGGCTCCTCGAGAACGATCTCTACCCTATTATTTGGCCGTGTTGGTCACCCCTATCTGGTTGGCCAAAGTGGACAACGCTCCTTGCCGCTTTTCAGCCTCAGCCATAGACTCTGTTGCCTCGCCCTTGCGGTTCCACCATCCGCCACCCAATGCCTGGAACAGCGCTGCCGTGTCGCCTAGTCGAGTGGCGCGGGCCTGCGCCAATGCGATCTCGGTCTGTTGATAGGCGAGTTCGGCGTTCAATAGTGCAAGATAATTGACGGCACCGACTTCCAATTGTTTACGCGTCACCTGAAGCGTCAACTTAGCTGCGTCATCAGCGTCCACAGCAGCCTGCAAAGCATCGGCGTCCGCGTGCAAGGCATGCAGCGTGTCAGCGACGTTCTGGAAGGCCGTCAGAACGGTGCTGCGATACTGGGCGGCCGCTTGCCGCAGGGCTTCTTCCGCGCCGCGCTGGCGATGCAGCAGTGTTCCGCCTTCGAAGATGGGCTGGGTGATGTTGCCGATGATGTCCCAGAACTTCCCTGACGACCAGAACATCTGGTTCAAATGGGCAGCGTTGCCGCCCCAGTCCGCGCTGATGGAGACTTGGGGCAGTCGAGCTGCCACTGCCACGCCGACTTGGGCCGTTGCCGCGTGCAGTTGCTCTTCGGCGGCACGGATGTCGGGACGCTGTTCGACCAGCCGGGATGGCAGGCTCAAAGGCAGTTCCTCGGGGAGGCGAAGCGAAGCGAGGTCGAACGTTTCTTCCACCTCCTCGTCGGGCAGGTTGCCCACCAAGGCCCGAATGAGATCCCGCGTCTGTTCGAGTTGTTTTGTGAGTGGTGGAAGCAATTGCTTGGATTGGGCCAAGGCCGTCTCCTGAGCCGCTACGTCGAGACGGGAGATCGCCCCTAACTGGAACTGACGGCGAAGGATTTCCAAGGACTTGGTATTGCCTTCGATGATCTTTTGGGTGGCGCCGATCTGGGCGCGCAAGGAAGCTTCCTGAATCGCGGCTGCCACGACGTTCGATGCCAGGGTGATATAGGTGGCTTCGTACTGAAGACGCTGTGCCTCCGTTTGTGCTTCGAGGGATTCGACCTGTCGCCGGTTGGCACCGAAGACGTCGACGCTATACCCGACCGTCAACTGGGCCGTATGGAAGTTATAGATGACGGGGGTACTGACGGACGGCGTGCTGTTGGTCTGACCGGTCGAAATTACCGAGCTGTCACCTTGCAGCCCCGGCGAGTTGCCACCGGTATTACCGGAGAGTTTGTGCCGAGCCGGCGAATAGCTGGCCTGCAGCGTCGGGAAGAAATAACCCCGTTGGGCATACACGGTTTCCTGCGCCTGACGCAAGGCTGCATGGGCCGCCTCGACGGTGGGATTGGCTTTGAACGCCTTCCGAATCAGGGAGTCGAGTTGCGGCGACTGGAATGCGGTCCACCACTCGGCCGGAATGTCCCGTTCCGCGCTGAAATTCTGCGCCGCTCCGGCAATACCCGTAGCTGAAGCCGTCGTCGTCGGGAGAGGCTGCGGTGCGTAGCTGCTGGCTTGTGGCGCATCGGGACGTTTGAAGTCGGGACCGGCAGCGCAGCCGGTCATCACGATGGCCGCAATGGCTGCGGCCGCGCGGTTCTTGATGAAGGTCGGCGTCATTGCTTGTTCCCTCCTTGCTTAGCGGACCACTCCAGCACGATCACCTGCAGCGCTGGGGCCACCACCAAGAGCATGATGGGGCCGAGCAACATGCCGCCCACCACCACGGTCGCCAGGGGACGTTGAACCTGACTGCCGATCCCCGTAGAGATGGCCGCCGGCAGCAAGCCGATACAAGCCGACAAAGCCGTCATCAACATCGGCCGCATACGCTGCTCGGCCGCTTGGTGCATGGCATCGAGAGGCGACTTGCCTTCCAAGATCAGATGATTGAAGTAGGTCATCACCAGAATGCCATTCATGACCGACACCCCGAACAGGGAAACGAAACCGATGGCTGCCGACACGGACAAGGCAAGGCCGCTGAAATACAAGGCGATGATGCCGCCAGCGATGGAGAAAGGAATCGCCGCCAAGGTGAGCAAGCTGTCCCGCAAGGAGTTGAATAGGCCGTACAGCAGCAGAAGGATCATGCACAGCGTGACGGGCAGGATGATCGTCATCCGATTCTTGGCCTGTTGCAGTTCCTCAAACTCTCCCGCCCAGTCGATGCGATAGCCCTGCGGCAAGGCCACGTTCTGGCTGATCCGGGATTGGGCCTCCGCCACGGTGCTACCCAGATCGCGGCCTCGGACGCTGAACTTGACCGGGATGTATCGCTGGTTACGCTCGTGGTAGATGTAGGAAGCACCCGTATTGAGTCGGATGTCCGCCAACTCGCCCAGCGGGATATAGGCGTTGCCGCCGTTGGGCGCAGCATAGCCGACCTTGATCGCCCGGATGGCATCGATGTTGGAGCGATATTCGGGGGCGAGCCGCACGGTCAGGGCG
>RXJP01000067.1 GCA_003963315.1 Rhodocyclaceae bacterium
AGAGTCAGCATAGCAAGAGACCGACATTACCAATGACAGGAGAATCCAGAGTGCTCTTCTTTGCATAAATGCCCTTTCTTAGTATCAGGCAAGCCGCGATTTACGCATAAATCTGCAAATTTAGTCGCTCATCGTATCGCAAAATCCCAATATCCGCCCTATTGATTGCCATGTGGGTATGCGAACATACATAAAATCAAAATGATGGCTTGAGCCTAATTGCTTATGGTCGTTCATTAGGCGTTCCCCGCATATTTATACCGCTTCAACTTATGGCGGCTTTGGAGGCTGGTTTTGGCCGATTTCGGCCTGATACCGATTGGATCACCAGTCTGCCATGCTGTTTGGCGAAGTATGAACGCTTTGATGGCTTAGCCAGAGTAGCCTAATGGTCTTTTCTTCGCCTGCTTCATTCAAACCTCCCCAGAACCTTGGGGCGCTGCCCCAAACCCCGCGCTCGCCGCGTGGCAGGGGGTGGGGTTATAAAAGCTAACCCCACCCCTAGCCACAGAGCATTGGTCGCCGCGGTCAGCGTCAAGGGCTTTCGCGGCATAAAACCTGCCCTGATGAATCGTCGGGCAGATTTATTCCACGACCCTTGACCCCGCCCTTTTCTCATCCCGACACCTCAAGCAACGCCGGCAACGTGATATGCCTACGTGCCGCCGATGCTGGTGCTTTGATTGCTTTCAGCGCCGCCTGCTCGTCACCTACCAAAACAACCTGATCTACGCCGCGCGTGACTGCCGTGTAAATTAGGGTCTGATCCAGCAGCCTTGATTCGCGGATCGGGACGATGACCCGCTTGAACTGGCTGCCCTGACTCTTATGCACCGTGATGCTGTAGCTATGCTTGAGCGCATTCATCTGCCGGGTAGTCAAGTGGTACTCGGTTCCCTCGAAGTCACAGACGCAGCAGGGTTCATCGGGCTCACCAACAGGCAAGGCCGCGATGATCTTGCCAAGGCTGCCATTGCGCAGGCCAAGGGTGTAGTCATTCTCGGTGTAGATGACCAGATCGCCAACCTTCAGTGGTACCCGGTCAAGCGTTGTAGCGCCCACCGTGCCGAATTCCGCATCGTGGCAATGCACCAACTCGGCTCCCTGCCGGTAGCGGCTGTGCAGGGCTGCATTGAGGTTCTTGACGCCGCCCAAGTCGGCATTGGTGATGCTGAGTGTCTGTACGCTGTAGTCTTGGCCCGTGCCGCCCAGTTCCTCGTAAATCTGGTGCGCCGTTTCTTCCAGCAGTGCCGGAGTGCAATTCACGAACGACACGCCGCCGCCGGTCTGTCCGGTGTAGTCCGCCCACGTCGGGGCTTGGTGGTTGCGGATCGCCGCCGCCACTTGCGGGATGCCACTGGCGCGGCTCTGGCGCTTGACGACCTTCAATTCGGTCTGCGGGATCGAAGACAGTCCGGCCAAGGCATGCAACACCAAGCCTGGGCCAATCGGAGGAAGCTGGCTCGGATCTCCCACCAGGATCAAGCGGACGCCCGATGGAATGTGACGCAATAGCCGGTACATCAGGATCACGTCAACCATGCTCATCTCATCCACTACGATCACCGATCCCATGCTGATCGTGGCCGGATCGATCTTGGTCAGGAATCCGGCAATGGTCATGCTCTCGCGGCCTGTGGCTTCGGCCATGCGCTGCGCAGCACGTCCAGCCAGTGCAAGCTGATAGATGGCGAGTCCCGGCTGCAACTCTTCCAGAACCTCGTACAAGGCTTTCAAGACGGTTGTCTTTCCCGTGCCTGCCCTGCCAAGAATCAGGCTCAGGTGCGCGCCGGTGCTCTTGAGCACAGCATGGCGTTGCTCGTCGGAAAGGGCCATTCCATGCGCCCGCTCGTAGGCGTCGAGAATCGAATCCACGGCGCGTAGATCACCCGAAAGCTGCGAGAAGAGTCCGGCCTGCCCCTCGGCACTCTCACCCGCCACCATTTCATGCAGCCTTTTGGCGAGGTAGCTTTCGATTAGGTAGGTGCCGGTCGGTTGATACACCCCATCGATCTCGCGGTATTGGGTGCTGACCGCACCACGGGCGAACGCCTGATCAGCGAGAGTGTATGAGTTGCCAAGCAAGGTGCTCAGGCGTGTTCTAAGCTGGCTTGCCGGCAAGCAGGTATGCCCGTCTTTCAATCCGCGATACAACGATTCTTCGATGGCCGCTTCCAGCCGACGCGGATCATCCAAGGCGATGCCAAAGCGCTGACGCGCCAACTCATCTACGGTCTTCCAGTTGGCTTCAAAGCTGATCAGAACGTAAGGATTGGCCTCTATCCTGGCCTGCGCCTTGTCCTTGTAATAATCTGTCACCTTCTTCCCGATTCGGCGCTGGATGCCGACCTGATCGAGCCAGAGCAGGGTATTGGCAACTTGATGTTTGGAGAATGCATGGCATAGGAGTTCAGCCGCGTCTTCGCTGATGACCTCGGCCAATGCGGCGATGTGCTTCTGCTCGATGTGATCGACCAGGGCGGGGCCAAAGAGATCGTAGAGCTTGGATGCTTTGACCTGACCAATGCCCTGAATGTCAGGAGATTCGGCGATCCACGCGATGATGTTGCGGCCTGACGGGCGGATCAGCTCAGCCTCGGTTGCCTCGATCTGTGTTTCCTTGAACTTGAATCCATTGCTGCCGACAGACTCACGCAGGGTAGGTATGCCTCGAACCGTCCAGTGCTGGCCCTTATCCACCAATGATGAGTCAGGCACCAGCTTGTAGTCGCACACAGCGACGTACTGATCCCCGTCGTCGGTCTTGCCTGAGAAGATCAGCGCCGCCGAACCGTCCACGGCTGCGGACGGAGGTAATGCGGAGTTGTACCGACAGATCGCTCATGCGTGCAGCAACCTTCCCGTACTGCAAAGGTGCTCGTCCAGATGGCGGTAAGTTTTGAGCTGGTCGCGCAGATCGCGAACCTCGGCCTTCAATGCCGCATTCTGTTCTTCGAGCGCCTTGACCCTCGCCTCGGCCTTGCCCTTGGCGGCCATGATTCGCTTGTCGATGGACTGGCTGTCGCATTCGTTCCGGCGTCCATAGGGGCGCCAGGAGCTGTTCTTTCGGGTTGGAGAATACCGGTGGATAGGAGGCGCGCTTCAAGGGCTTCCAGCGCTGACTTGACGGCCGGATTCTGGCGGACCACCGACAAGGCGAAGCCGCATTCCGCCGCAAGCTCGGATCGGTTCAGCTTGCCTTGGCGAATGTAGTCGGTCCAATCGTTGGTCGCATCGCGTTCCGCGATCCAGGCGAAGAACTTTTGCAGGTTATTGGCGGCGATCTGCTGTCCGCTCAGGTTTTCCGACATGGCTAGTCCTCTGTCCTCTCACGGTCAATTTCGGGTAGGTCCTGGTTCAGTTGGTGTTCTTTCATGCCATGCTTGTAGGCGTTGTATTGCCACTTAGCAAACTGTTCCAACAGATTCTTGTTGATGCCCGCCAATTTGTCATTCTCGGCCTGTAGGCGAGCGATGCGCTGCGCGGCTACGGACAGACTGCTCGGCATCGAGGTTCTTGGGCCGTGAACTACCAACCCCTTCTTTTTCGCGGTATACGCCTCCTTGATTGCGGCATGGGCGTTGAGCGTTTGGCGGCTCGGTCTAAAGCCGATAACCTTCGCCGCTTCAACGATGATGGCCTCCCATGTCAGTTTGTCTCGCGGCCAGCCGACGATGACATCGACGATGGCGTCGACATGGGACGGTTTCAGGTGTTTAGCCATGCGCGCCTCCGAGAAGCTTTGTGCCATCGGCCATCGACTGGGCGTTTGCTGCGTTATTGGCCAAAGCGATTGACGCTTTGTTCAAGAGCACGCGGCGCTCGTGACTGTAGTCCTTGCCGTCCCGTAGCTTGATCTGCGCATCCTTCACTTGGTCACTTTGCAGAATCTCGGTTAACTGGCGAAGGCGGGTGATGGTCTTTTCGAGATACTCCACCCAACGGTCAGCGCCTAGATCGCCCCGCTTCAGGCCTTCCTTGGCCGCTGTGTAATCTTTCTCCACTTCGACATGGCGTTCCTTGATTCGCGCTAGGCGCTCCGAGTTGTCGTTGCCCAGCCCCTTGATGCACACATGCTCTTCGCAGTTGAGGCAGTCACGAAACTTGGAGCAGGGCGCCAGGATGAAGTTATGCACGCAGAAGCCGTAGAGAGATAGATGCACCGGCCCGCGCTCCACCAAGTCGAACTCTTCCTTCCTGACCGGTACATTCTGGCTTACCTTGCCGTCCTGGCCATAGAGGGTCAGGGAGGTTCCGAGCTTTTCCGCCTGGGTTACCAATTCGAACTCGCTCTCATGGTTATAGACCGCGTTCTGGCCAAGATCGGCACGCCCCGACCACTTGGCGATCACCTCCTGCGATGCCCCGCCACGATTGGCGATGGTATTGAGTAGATGCCGGATCTGATGCGAGGTCAGCCGATATGTTTTTTCAGGGGTGGAAACGTAATGGTGGCGCTCAAAAATAGTACGCTTTGATTTTTGTCTAGTGACTAATCGTTCATTGAAGTTGGTCGAACGTGGTGCCCAAAGAATTAGGGGGCTTGCGGCTATGCCGGGATGGCCTAGCAGTCCCCTCGTCATGCAGAACAGCGCGTTGCTGTACTTGATCTTCTTTTCCTTGTTGAGCCACGGAAATCCCTTGGGCTGTTTCGTCATCACCCACTGCCACAGGCTATTGAGGGTGTGGGCACCGTTTGCTGAAGAAAGGCCTTGCCTCCTAAACGCAACTGGATTGGTATACCCGAAATACGCGCACGCTTGTTCTGTTGTCAGGGGCGCATCATCCTTGACCTTGGGGCAGTTCGCATGCCGGTAAGGTTGGTCGGGGTACTCCTCGATCCAGAGCGCGAGCTTGCGGGCGGAATCGGTCATCACAATGATCCTGCGCAGCGCTTCCTCCGTCGTGTCCATCAGGACCGTGGGCACGGGCTTTATGTCGACCTCATAACCCTTGCCTGAGTAAAAGCGCAGGCCCAGTATTGGTTCCATCTTCTTGTTAACATCTGGCATCGCGCAATCAACCGGCAGTTCCAGTGTCTCGGTGATTCGGGATGGCGCGGCCATCAGAAGCGCTGTGGTGGATGTCACGAAGATGTCCGATGGATCGCTTGGGTTCATCGAAAATATCTCGGCAAGCGCCATCAAGGTGTGTTCGGTTGGCAATCGCTTATCTGCCATTGCTTGGGCCTTACCCCCAGTTCTGGTATGTGCCGGTTGGACACATTCGATCGGGTTTTTCCAGTTTCGGATGTCGACATCGACCAGGGATAATTTGGTCAGGAACTCCACGATAGTTCGTGCTTCGTTTCCGGCGGCATAGGCACGTGTCTTACTGAATGACCTACGAGCTAATACGGCAGCTTCGTCCAGCACTGCTGTCGTCAAGTCACCCAATACGGCCCGCCCGGTCATTTGGAGTAGCGCTGCTTCGATGATACGGAGTCCAAGGAGCCAATATTTGGTCATGCTAAGACTAGGCTGAAGCCCGTGCTTATAACGGAGAGATGCCTTGGCAAAGTCGATGAACGGGGCGTCCATGGGGGTGCCGCCTTTTCCACCCTTGCCCGTACCTAACTTTGTAAATCCGCCCACCCCCGCCCATTTGAAGTTATCCCAATCCAGATCATCACCGAACACCGTCAGTTCTTCGCGACAGTGCTCAATGAAGTTGTTGAGGTTTCTTTCCGCCGATAACTTGGTTTTTGATTTGAACGGTAAGAACTCGGCCATCATTGAATCTCCGCTTTATTCAATTCAGCATGGCGCAACTTGCAGCGCTCGATTACATTGACGACGGCGAGGATGGTCCGATCTAGTATGCCCGCCATCGTTGTATCATTGATCGTGTCTAGAACGCGCGTCCGCTCAGCCAAGAGTTCATCTCTCACTTGCTCATGGGGGGCATTTAGCCACGGTAATCGCCCCAAGAACTAGAGGTGACGGATTCAACCGGTCACTGCAACACCTCACATTGATTGGGCTGCTGCCGGTTCAGTGGACGCCAACCTAAGCCTCTAGTGCTTCCTCGAACTGTACCGGACTGACGTATCCCAATGTTGAATGCCGTCGAG
>RXJP01000088.1:0-5857 GCA_003963315.1 Rhodocyclaceae bacterium
GAACAATTCGGATTCGATCAGTTCGGTGGGGATGGCGGCGCAGTTCACCGCGATGAAAGGCTTGTGGGCCCGGGCGCTGTGCTGGTGGATCCAGCGGGCGAACATTTCCTTGCCGACACCGGTTTCGCCCAAGAGCAGCACGCTGACCGGCTGCGGCGCCGCCTGCTGGATCAGGCTGAAGGCGGTCTTGAAGCCGGTGGAGACGCCCACCAGATTTCCCGCCGCTTTGTCCTCTCCCAGGGAGGCCCGCAGTTTGGCCACTTCGTCCTGCAATTCCATCAATTGGCCGACGATGCTGTCAGGACGGAAAAGACGGATATGGTCGTCGGAATCCTCCCACTCTTCGGCCGGCTTGCCGACGATGTAGCAATGGCTGTCGCCCTTGGCCACGCATTGCACTTCCTTGAACACGACAAAGCGGTTCATGAAGGCGGTGACATAACCGGATGCGTAACCGATCTGGGTCCAACAGGCGGGGGAATGACCAATGCCGAAATCGTGGATATGGGCTTCCGCTTCCCAGGAATTTTCCCAGGCGAATTCGCCGTAGAACTTACCTTTGGCGATATCAAGATCAGACCGCACCGTGGTCACGTTGACCACACCTTCCAGCTTGTGCAGGCGAGGCCCCATCAGGAAAAAGTCTTCGGGGGACCCCTCACCCACTAGCTTCTTCACCAATTCAGCATCCTGCTGCCCGGACGCGAACCCCATGCGCACCAGCAGGCCATGGGCGCGTTCCTCCCCCAGGGAGGCGAACAGTTCATTGCGCAGCGCTCCCAGGGCGCGGGCATGCTGCAACACCATGCGGTGTTCGTCGAGCCAGATGGTGCCGCGCTCCCCGTCGAAACGCAGACGGGTGCGGGGATCAATCATGGGGTCGTCGGAGGTCATGGCGGAATATCAATAGCAGGGCAAGCTGGGATGCTACCTCCAGACCGCCCCGCTGTGGGACTGTGGCAGCGCGGCAGTCGGCGCGGCGGAACGCCGCTTGACGTTGCGGCAGGGCTTAGGCCGGAATGCCGAGTTGGCCGCAGACCCGTTCCAGGGATGTTTTGAGGACATCGTAAGCGGGCTTCACCTGCTGCCGCATCACCACCATATTCTTGGCAAAGTCCCCGCGCAGGGCCACTTCCTGGGCGCTCCTCCAATTCTGGCGCCAGACTTCATAGCGCTGCCAGAGGTCGCCAGCCTGCACGCCCCCCTGGTCCTTGAAGGCCGACCAGATCTGTTCGTTGCGCTGATCGATGGCCCGGGCCCGGGCGATGGGGGGCTCGGCTTCGGACACCAGCCGCGAATTCATCACCAGGACATTGTTGGCGCGAATCTCCTCGATGCCGTCCAGCAGCCGCTCCACGGGATGCATGGCGGAGGTAAGGCCGGCGGCGGCATCCTTGACCTCTTCCACCAACCGCGTCTGTTGCCGCAGCACCTTGTTGCATTCCTCCACGGCAACCCGCACCGAATCGGTCTGGCTGGCGGAGCCATCCGTTTCCTCTTTCAGGTGCCCGCCCACTTCCATTTGCCGGGAAGAGGCGGCGGCAATGCCCTCCGCCGCGATGACCGCAGCGGAGGCCTTGGCCTGGATCTCCTGGATCAGTTGCGCCGCCTGGGCCGCCAGATTGACGGCTTGTTCCACCTCCGCTTGGGAAGTGGCCAATTGACCGTTCATGGTGCGGGTGGTGGCGACAATGCTTTCCACCATGGTCTGGATTTCCACCGTGGCCACGGCGGTACGCTCCGCCAGCTTGCGCACTTCGTCGGCCACCACGGCAAAGCCGCGTCCCATTTCCCCGGCCCGCGCGGCTTCGATGGCTGCATTGAGGGCCAACAGGTTGGTCTGCCCGGCGATGCTCTGGATGATGCTGATGACCGAACCTATGCTTTCGGAGTTCTTCACCACGGTGCGAAATTCCTGCTCGGTGGCGCCCACCGAGGAGGCGACGCGATTCACCGCCAGGGCGGCATCCTTGACCTGGAGGCTGCCCTGGTCCGACAAGGCGCTGGCTTCCTTGACGTGGGCCATGAGTTCATTGGCCGTCTGGGCCAGGGTTTCATTGCCCGCCACCACTTCCAGGGCGGCGCTGCTGGCGTTCCCCACCCGACCGAATAGGGCATCTCCCGCGGTCACCACTTGGGTGAAACGGGAGACCAAGGTGGCATTGTCACTGATCAGGGAGCGGCTCTTCCGCCCGAGATCGATCAAGGCGCTTTCGTCGGGGGCTTTGTTGCTCTCCGCAGCGGCCTTTGTCCGAGAGGCGAGACGCAATCCTTTCAAGCCGACGACCCAAGCGGCGATACAGGCGCAAACAGACACAGCCCCGGCCAGCCAGACCCAGGGGTTGTCCTGCCCCGCCAAACCGACAAGTGCAATAGCGGAGCCCAGGATCAGGATCTGGAACATCGAATAAAGGCGGTGTTGTTGCGTCATTGCAGTCTCCCTTGAGGAATCCATGTCGCGACCCGTCTTCGGCTCGTGGCGCCTTGACGGACTTTGGGGAAGGGCATTCGGAAAGGATGTCCTGCGGCCTCATCGACCGCGATACTCATTGTTATTTTCCGCGTCCTTGCTTGAACGCGTCAGATTCGGGCGCCGGAACACCAACGCCCAAACTGTTTTAAGCCGCCTGGCTCTCCGCCCTGGCCTGGATTTCCGCGGCACGGCGCACACTGGCAGGCACCCCGCCGATACCCCACAGGTCCGGCTCCGTTTCTGCAATGTGCAGACGGATTTTCTGCGGCCCCATCTCCAGGGCATTGGCTACGGCGGCAGTCACGCCTTCGATCAAGGCATGGTGCTGCTCCTTGCTACGGCCGCGCATGATGACCATCTGGATGAAGGGCATTTCCACTTCTTTCATCGGGCTGCCTTCCAGCACTTCCTTGGCCGGCACGCCGCTGATGCCCCACAACTCTGGATCGATTTCAGTGACCCAGACTTCCAGTCGATCGGCGGGAGCCTCAAGAACACGCATCAGCACGGCGGAAACGTCGACGATCGCCTTCCGCAACTGGGGGCGGCTATGGCCTTTGAGTACGTTGATATGGGCTACGGGCATGTCTACCTCCTATTGTTTTATGGGTGGGGTTGGTGGAATTTCAGGGCAAGCCCTTGCGGCGGCCGGCATCCAGCATGAGGGTGGAGCCGGTCATGGCATCGGCTTCCGGATCCAGCAACATGCGCACCGCCCAGGCCACCTGCTCAGGCGTTGCAAAGGCTTTGATGGAGGATTCGGACAGCATTTCATCCAGGATCGTCTCCACCGTCACACCGCGCAGCTTGGCGCGGTCGGCGGCGACGCGGCGCAGGCGCTCTGTGTCGGCCGGTCCCGGCGCAATGACGTGGGCGGTAATGCCACGCTGTCCCAGGGCCAGGCTCAACTGCCGCATCAGATTGACAATGGCCGCATTGGCAATGCCCGGCGCGGCGGCGTAGGCGGAGGGCTCCAGGCCGTAATGGCCGCCGATGGCCACCAGGCGGGAGCTGCGCACCAAGCGCTCATCCAGCGCCCGCACCAGGCGCAACATGCCGCCCACCTTGATATTGACCGCATCCACCACCGCCGACGTGGGCGCAGTGAGAATGCCACCCGCCACGGCCACGCCGGGACCGTGCACCACCATACGCACGGTGTCGCTGACGCTGGATCGTATGGCTTCGATGCTGTCGTCCACGCTGATATCGGCCACACACGGAACGATACGGGGTTGGGACGCGCACAAGGTCGCCAAGGAATCCTTGCTACGGGCCACGGCCACCACTTTTAGGCCTGCATCCAATAGGCGGGCGACGATGGCATGACCAAAGGAACCCGTGGCGCCGACGACCACGGCGCATTCATTTTCGTAGTGAGTGTTTTCTTTTGTCACTTGCATCTTCCTGTTGGCGGCGATCAGCGTGGACGCTTCAAAGGCGGCTCATCACTGGTCCCTGGTTGGGTTTTCAGAGATTCCTGAACAGCGGGCTGCGGGCCTTGTCCCCATCGGCTGCGGAAAGGAATTTTTCGGTATAGATGTCCCGTTCGAACAAGCGCCCTTGCATCAAGGTGCTGATGCAGGCTTCAATCATCACCGGCGGGCCGCACAAATAGGCCTTGTTGCCGCGGAAGTCATTGTTGAAGTGGGCCTTGGCGGCATCGTGCACAAAACCACGGAAACCATTCCACGCACTGCCCTCGGGTTCGCTGGACAGGGCAGGCACGTAGGTGAAATTGCTATGTTTGGCAGCCAGGTCAAGGAACTCCTGGTGGTAATACAGTTCATCCAGGCTACGGGCACCATATACCAGGGTAATAGGCAGGCTGCTGCCTTCCTCGAGCAGATCGAGGATCATGGAACGTGGACTGGAAAGGCCCGAACCGCCGGCCATGAATAGGGAAGAAAGCTTGGCGCTCTTGCGTACAAAAAAGCGGCCATAAGGCCCCGCCAGGGTGATCCTATCTCCTGCCTTCAATTCATTATGGATCCAGGTGGTACCTTTACCGCCAGGCACGATACGGATGTTGAGCTCGATCTCGTCAGCGGTGCTCGGCGCATTGGCGATGGAAAAGGCGCGGGAGCCGATTTCAGCCGGCAGATTCAGGTTGACGTATTGCCCGGCCTGGAATTCCATGGACTGACCGGCATCCAATTTGATCCAGATGCCCTTGATGGTGGGCGTCAGGTCTTCGATGCGGCTGATCGTGCCGGCGTAGTCCCGTACCGGCAGGTTGCGGGCATCTTCGTCCACATCGATTTCCGCTTCGATGGTCACATCGGATTGCATGGTGGCGCAACAAGCCAGGCATTTGCCTTCATCCCGTTCGTAGTCCATCAGGGCGAAGTTGGATGCTTCGCCATGATCCACCTCTCCGTCCAGCACCTGTACTTTGCACGTGGCGCACAGGCCGTGGCAACAGGCATGGGGTAAGTAGATCCCTGCACGCAGGCTGGCATCCAGGATATTTTGTCCTTCCTCGACCTCGATGGTCTGGCCCAGGGGTTCGATTGTCAGTAAATACGTCATCTTCGTCTCACAACACTTCGCTTGTAATGAATTTGATCTTTTTCATCTTCCCACCTGCATTCCGGATGGCTTCACTTGAATCGTTGATGGGTCGCATCCCGCAATGACCAGGACCAATCCTGGTTTTCTTCCTGTCCATCGGGGGGTTCATCGGACAACAGGATGACTTTGTTGGTTTCGCAAAACTCCTTGAAAGCGTCTTCTGGAAGAATCAGTTCGGCGGACAGTTCTGGCTCGCCGATGGAAAACGAGAATTCAATGAGCCCCTTCTCGGTTTTTCCCAATACCCGCACAAATTTCTTGTCGGTAGAAAAAGTCTTGGTCTTGCCGGATACCTCTTGCTTCATTTTCTTTCTTTCCCATCCATCACCACCGGCACTCCATCGCCTTCGTGGGTTCCCCGATCAGAAAAAGAAAGCAAGAGCCCCATGAGGAGATGGGGCCCTTGCCATGAATAGCATGGGCCTAGAGGAGGAGTTGGACCCACGCCCGAAAATGGCATCAGACGTGCCTTTTAATCCCCGCCGCGCATGAACTGCACTTGGAACATGCCGGGCGGATTCGCCTTGGCGCCGACCTGGCCCTTGAAGTGGCCGGTGGTGCAATGCTTGGCCTGGATATCAGCCATTTGGAAAGAGTCATCAATACCGATGCCTGTGCCCTTGTTGATAGGCAGATGGGCGTCAGGATGAGACTTGCCCACCGACCATACCTTCCACAGCTCGCCCTTGCGATCGTAGATCTCGATGGCGCCGTTCAAGGCCTGCAACTGGCTGTCCATATAGAAGACCCGCTTGCTTACAGGATGGTTGGGATTCACCGGGATGGCCTCCAACACATAGACCTTGCGCA
>RXJP01000088.1:5907-6049 GCA_003963315.1 Rhodocyclaceae bacterium
GTCAAGGAAGCAACCGCCCTGGCCGCCGAAGTTCACAAACTTGTAACCATCGGGATCGTGGAACTCATCTGAGAGCTTGAGGTCGTTGTGGTTCCACATGGGCAGCAGCACGTTCTTGGTGCCCTTGTAGACCCACTGCATG
>RXJP01000076.1 GCA_003963315.1 Rhodocyclaceae bacterium
GCCTGGAGGAGTTGGTGGTGAAAGGCAAACAGACGCCGCTGGCCGTGGTTGAAGTGCTGTGGCAAGGCAGTGAAGTGAATCTCACCCTGATGGCGGATCAAGCGCCCCCAGCGACAACCCTGCCCCAGGGGCTGCTGCTGCGCCACGGCGAGAGGGAATGGCGTTTGGGCTGCAAGCCCGCCAGCCTGGTACTGGGGCGCGATACCGCCTGTGATGTGGTGATCGACGATAGCCGTGCCTCCCGCAACCATGCCCGCATCGAGTGGCGGCCGCCGAATTTCGTACTGACGGATTGCAGCACCAATGGCACTTATGTGTACGCCGGGGGCGAATCCGGATGCTTCCTTTTGCGCCGGGAGGACACGGTGTTGCGCGGGACGGGTTACCTGAGCTTCGGTCAGGCCTGGCAGGCCGGGGTGGAGCGTTTAACGTTTCAGATCCTGGAATGAAAACGGCGGCAGAAGAATCTGCCGCCGGATTGGCCGAGGTAAGTGTTCGACGACGGTTTACTTCGTCGCGGTGGCGTCGGCTTCGCACTTTTTCATGAAGGTGGCCTTGGCGGCGCCAGCCAGTTGCTTGCCATTTTTGCCCACGGCTTTTTCTTCGCATTGGGCATTGGGCGCGGCCTTGGCCTCTCCCTTGTCGGCAGCGCCGCCGCCGAGGCAACCCTTCATGAAGCTCTTGCGGTCGTCGCCCTTGAGGTCTTTGGTCTTGGCTTCGGCATTGCAACCCTTCATCTTCTCCTGCTGCGCCTTTTGGGCTTCGGAAGCAGCAAGCGTGGCCTGTGAGGCCAGGGCCAATGTGGCGGCGAGCAGTACGAATGCGAGTTTTTTCATGGACGCTTCTCCTTCAGTGGTTGAGTGGGACAGCAATAGGTCAATGATCCGCCGACAGGGCCCGATGCTGGCGGTCGAGAAACTCCTGCATACAGTCGATGCCCCGTAGCTTGAGGATGGTGGAGCGTACCGCGGTCTCCACCAATACCGCCAGGTTGCGGCCGGCGGCGACGGGAATGGTGACCTTGCGCACCGCCACGCCGAGGATCATTTCGTTCTGTGCATCCAGGGGCAAGCGTGCCGCCTGGGGCACGCCGGGTTGGGGTTTTTGCAGGTGGCAGATCAGGCGCAGCCGCATCTTGCGTCGGCAAGCGGTTTCGCCGAACACCGTGCGGATGTTGAGCAGGCCCAAGCCGCGCACTTCGATGAAATCCATCAGCAGTTCCGGGCACTTGCCTTCCAGCACATCGGGCGGGATGCGGGAGACTTCCACCACGTCGTCCGCCACCAGGCCGTGGCCGCGGGTGAGCAGCTCCAGGGCGAGTTCGCTCTTGCCCACACCGGAATCCCCGGTGAGCAGCACGCCCAGGCCCAGCACATCCATGAATACACCATGGAGGGCGATGGTTTCGGCAAAGACGCGGGACAGGTGGAGGCGCAGCAGGTCAATGACAATGGCGGCCGGCTGGCTGGAGGTGAGCAGCGGTGTGTTGCTGCTGATGCACTCGTCGCGCACCACCTCGGGGACCTCGCAGTCGTCAGCGATAATCACCGCCGGACAGGGAGCGGCGAGGATTTCATGGATCTGATGCCGGATTTTGTCTCTTGGCTGTTTGGCGACCCAGGCGATTTCAGGGATGCCGAACACCTGAATGCGTTCAGGGTGGATCAGGTTCAAGTGGCCGACAATGTCCGCCGGGGAAATGTCATCCCTGGGGGGCGCAATGACGTGGCCCAGGTCGCCGCAGACATGGCGTAGGGACAAGGCGTCCTGGCGGGCCTCCACCAGGTCGGCGATAGTCAGCTTGCGTGCCATTGGGCGAACACGGCGTGCAGGGCCTCGGCGTCGGCTGCGGCCAGCAGGGCCTCGCGGAATGCCTTGTCGGAAAACATCTGGGCCAATTCGGAAAGTAATTGCAGATGCTTTTCCGTGGCGGCTTCGGGCACCAGCAGAATGAACATCAGGTTCACCGGCAGGCCGTCGGGAGCTTCGTAGGGCACCGGCGTGGCCAGGCGCATGAAAGCCCCGCGGGCTTCCTTGAGGCCCTTGATGCGGCCGTGGGGAATGGCGATGCCCTGGCCGAGTCCTGTGGAACCGAGCTTCTCTCGGTCGAACAGGGCATCGTACACGGTGGCTCGGGCGAGGCCATAGTGGTTTTCGAAGAGCAGGCCTGCCTGCTCGAATGCCCGCTTCTTGCTGCTGGCTTCCAAGTCCGCCACCACATTGGCGACGGGCAGGATATTGGCGATCTGGTTCATGGGTGGATGGTCAACCCTTGAAAATTCCCGGAGGCACCGGGAGAGGAGAAGCGGGGCGGACCTGCGGATGGCATGTCCGCTCCCGACGATGGGAAGGAATCACTCGACCGGATTGGCAGCCATGCGTTTGTCGTGGCTGTGGTCGGTGACTTTTTCCTTGTGTTTGACCACTTGGCGATCCAGTTTGTCCACCATGGCGTCGATGGAGGCATACAGGTCGGCGCCGGTGGCGTCGGCATGGATATCCTTGCCCTTCACGTGGAGGGTGATTTCCGCTTTCTGCTTGAGCTTGTCCACGGAGAGAATAACGTGGGTGCTGGTGACGTGGTCGAAGTGGCGGATGACGCGCTCGACCTTTTGGCTCACGTAGTCACGGATGGCGGGAGTGACTTCCACATGATGTCCGGTGATATTGAGATTCATGGTATCTCCTTCTCTCTTTTAAATGATCTTTCTCAGATTGACCGGCGGAATGCTCAGGGATTCGCGGTATTTCGCGACGGTACGCCGCGCCACTACGATACCCTGTTCGCCGAGAATTTCCGCAATCCTGGCGTCGGAAAGCGGCTTGTGGCCGTCTTCCGCTCCGACCAGCTGCTTGATGAGCGCGCGGATCGCGGTGCTGGAAGCCGCGCCGCCGGTATCGGTGGCGACGTGACTGCCGAAAAAGTATTTGAGCTCGTACACCCCCCGCGGGCTGGCAAGATATTTCTGCGTCGTCACCCGGGATATGGTGGATTCGTGCAATCCCAGCGTGTCGGCGATCTCGCGCAGGGTGAGGGGGCGCATGGCCACTTCGCCGTGGTCGAAGAAGGCCCGTTGGCGATCGACGATGGCTTGCGTAACACGCAGGATGGTATCGAAGCGTTGTTGCACGTTCTTGATCAGCCACTTGGCTTCCTGCAATTGGCCGGCCAAGCCCGAGGAACTGCTGCCCCGGCATTGGCGCAACAGATCGGCATAGAGCCGGTTGATGCGCAGCCGTGGCATGGCGTCGGAATTGAGACTGGCAGTCCAGCGGCCGCGATATTTTTTCACCGTGACATCGGGTGTGACGTAACGGGTATCCAAGGCCGAATATTGGGCGCCGGGACGGGGATTGAGGCTCTTGATCAGGGTCTGGGCGTCGCGCAAGGCATCATCGCTACAACCCAGGGCTTTCTTGATGCGGGCGAAGTCCCGCGCCGCTAGTTGATCCAGGTGATGGCTGACAATCTCGGTGGCCAAGGCTTGCACCGAATTGGCCGGCATGGCGGCCAATTGCAAGAGTAGGCACTCCTTCGGATTGCGTGCGCCCACGCCGGTGGGGTCGAAGTTCTGCAAATGGCGCAGGGCGATGTGCAGTTCTTCCAATAACTCTTCTGGATAGGCATCGTCGATTTCGGGCAGCACATCCAGCAACTCTTCCAAGGGCTGCGCCAGATAGCCATCATCGTCCAGGGCTTCAATCAGGAACCCCACCAAGGCGCGATCCCGCGCCGGCAGCTGGGTCATGGCCAGTTGGGTCAGCAAATGATCGGAAAGACTGGTGGCTGCAGCCTGGATCTCGCCGGCATCGGTGTCATTCTCGTCGTTGGCGTCCCGACTGTTGCCGCTACCGGAGGACGACGAGAAGTCGTTGCCCCAGTTCATTTCATCGGCGCTGTCGGTGGCTGGCGTAGTTTCGCTTTCGGCCGGCGTGCTGACGGTCTGGGGCGTTTGCAGGGTGTCGCCGCCGGGGGTGAAGGTCGTCATGTCACTGGCGGGTTCGTCCCGTTCCAGCAAGGGATTGTCTTGCAGGAATTGCTCGATTTCCTGATTCAGCTCCAATGTGGAGAGCTGCAACAGCCGGATGGACTGCTGCAACTGGGGCGTCAGCGCCAGGTGTTGGGAGAGTTTGAGTTGAAGCGTTTGTTTCATCGTTTGTGTGCAACCGCGTTACATGCGGAAATTCTCTCCGAGATAGACCCGTCGCACGCTTTCATTATGGACGATTTCCTGGGGTGTGCCAGAGGTCAGCACTTCGCCTTCGTTGATGATGGTGGCCCGGTCGCAGATGCCCAGGGTCTCCCGCACGTTGTGGTCGGTGATGAGCACGCCGATGCCCCGCTCCTTGAGGAAGCGGATGATCTTCTGGATATCCAGCACTGCAATGGGGTCCACTCCGGCGAAGGGTTCATCGAGGAGAATGAAACGGGGATCGGTCGCCAGGGCGCGGGCGATTTCCACCCGGCGCCGTTCACCGCCGGAGAGGGCGATGGCGGCGTTGTCCTTGATGTGCGTGATATGCAATTCTTGCAACAGGCTGTCAAGACGCCCTTCGATCTGCTGCTCGTCGAGGTTTTGCAATTCAAGCACGGCGCGGATGTTTTCTTCCACCGTGAGCCGGCGGAACACGGAGTTTTCCTGGGGTAGGTAGGAAAGCCCCAGGCGTGCCCGGCGGTGGATGGGCATGTGGGTCAGTCGGTCATCCCCCGTTTCGCTTTCCAGCCGGATTTCGCCGCCGTCGGCGGAGACAAGCCCGACGATCATGTAGAAACAGGTGGTCTTGCCGGCGCCATTGGGGCCGAGCAGGCCGACCACTTCGCCGCTGCCCACGTCGAAGGAGACATCCTTGACCACGGTGCGGGACTTGTATTTCTTGCTCAGGTTGCTGGCGGCCAAGCGTATGCCGGATTGCAGGATGGGGTTCTGACTCATTCCTGTTCTTTCAAAATACGACGGATGACATCCGTGGAAAACCCCCGGGACTGGAGGAAGCGGGCCTGCCGCGCCCATTCCCGGGCATCGGTGGGCGCTGTGCCGAATTTCCTGGCCCACACCGTCCGCGCCCGCTCGGTTTCATCGGGCAAGGCCGTAGCGGCCAGTTCGGTTTCCACCAGCCCGCTGTCGACGCCCTTGGTGCGCAGCGTCTGGCGCAACTTTGCCGCGCCGAAACGTTCGGCATAGCTGCGCACATAGCTTTCGGCGAAACGGCTGTCCGATTGCAGGCCGGCGTCTTGCAGGCTGTTGAGCACGGCTTCGATATCCTCCGCAGTTCCGTGGGGGGCAAGTTTTCGGGCCAGTTCGACGCGGGTGTGTTCGCGCCTGGCCAGGAGCCGGATCGCCCGGCCCCTCAGTTCAGCCTGACTCACTCACCCGCAACTCAAAACCCTCAGGCCGCTTCATGGGCCGGGGGCAGGACGGCGACGCCAAGGGCGGTACGCACCTTGTTTTCGATTTCCACGGCGAGTTCAGGATGCTCACGCAGATAGTCCCGGGCGTTGTCCTTGCCCTGGCCGATCTTTTCGCCGTTGTAGGAATACCAGGCGCCGGACTTCTCGACAATCTTGTTTTCCACACCAAGCTCCACCACTTCACCTTCCCGGGAGATGCCTTCGCCGTAGAGGATGTCGAAGTGGGCTTCCTTGAACGGCGGCGCCACCTTGTTCTTCACTACCTTGACGCGGGTTTCGTTGCCCACCACTTCCTCGCCTTTCTTGATGGCGCCGGTGCGGCGGATGTCCATGCGCACGGAGGCGTAGAACTTGAGGGCATTGCCACCGGTGGTGGTTTCCGGGCT